>NZ_PSUE01000030.1:0-37692 GCF_002931645.1 Rathayibacter sp. AY2B5
GGGCTAGGGTCGAGCCGTGAGCAGGATGGGTGACGTCGCGGCAGGCGGCGGGATGCGCGGAGGGGCGCGCGGCGGGAGGATCTCGAGCAGCGATCCGGACAGCCAGCGGGAGATCAACGCGGCGGCTCCGAAGGTCGACGACCTGCTCCGGCGCATCGCGGGACTCTTCCGCGACCACCGCCCCAAGCTCACGCTCACCGTGATCCTCGTTCTCATCGGCGCCGCCCTCACGGTTGTGCCGCCGCTCCTCACCCAGCTGGCCTTCGACCGCGGGCTCTTCCCGCCCGGCGGACGCCCGAACCTCCCGGTGCTGCTCGAGCTGGTCGGCGTCATGGTGCTGGTCTGGGCGTTCTCGGCGATCCTCGGCGTCTGGCAGACCTACCTCACCGCGACCGTCGGCAACACGGTCATGGGGGAGCTGCGCATCCGCCTCTTCCGCCACCTGCAGGCGATGGAGCTCGGCTTCTTCACCCGCACCCGCACCGGCGTCATCCAGTCGCGCCTCGCCAACGACGTGGGCGGCGTGGCCAACGTGCTCACGAACACCGTCTCGAGCGTCCTCGGCAACACCGTCACCGTGATCGCGGCCGTCGTCGCGATGCTCCTGCTCTCGTGGCAGATGACGATCGTCGCCCTCGTCCTCACTCCGGTGCTCGTCGTGGCCCAGCGCCGCGTCGGCCAGGTGAGGGCGCGCATCGCGACGAAGACGCAGGAGTCGCTGTCCGAGATGACCGCGATCACCCAGGAGACCCTGAGCGTCTCGGGCATCCTCCTGGCCAAGAGCTTCGGCCGCCAGGAGTCGGAGGTGACGCGCTACGCCGACGAGAACGGCCGCCAGATCGAGCTCCAGGTGCGGCAGCAGATGTCCGGCCAGTGGTTCTTCGCGATGGTGCAGATCTTCCTCTCCGTCATCCCCGTGATCGTGTACCTCGTGGCCGCCTGGCTGATCCTCGGCGGCACCACCGTCACCGCCGGGACCGTCGTGGCCTTCACCACCGTGCAGGCGCGCCTGATGTGGCCGCTCCTGGGCCTGATGCGCGTCGCGCTCGACCTGCAGACGGCCGGAGCGCTGTTCGCCCGCATCTTCGAGTACCTGGACCTGCGCCCGGCGATCACGGACAGGGCAGATGCACGCGAGGTCTCGGGCGAGCTCGGCCGGGTCGAGCTCGACGACGTCGTGTTCCGCTACCCCGACCAGGCGGAGGACGCGCGCCCGACGCTCGACCACGTCTCGGTCGCGATAGAGCCGGGCCAGTTCGTCGCCTTCGTCGGTCCCTCCGGCGCGGGCAAGACCACCATCTCGTACCTCGTCCCGCGCCTCTACGACGTGGCCGGGGGAGCGGTGCGCTTCGCCGGTACCGACGTGCGCGAGCTGCGGCAGGAGTCGCTCGTGGCGCACATCGGCATCGTCAGCCAGGAGACCTACCTCTTCCACGCGACGATCGGCGACAACCTCCGCTACGCCCGCCCGGACGCGACGCAGGAGGAGCTGGAGGCGGCCGCCCGCGCCGCGAACATCCACGCGACGATCACGTCGTTCCCCGACGGCTACGACACGCTGGTCGGCGAGCGCGGCTACCGGCTCTCCGGAGGCGAGAAGCAGCGGCTCGCGATCGCGCGCGTCCTGTTGAAGGACCCGGCGGTCCTCATCCTCGACGAGGCGACCAGCGCCCTCGACACCGTCTCGGAGCGGATCGTCCAGACCGCGCTCGACGACGCCGCCCGCGGTCGCACCACCATCGCGATCGCTCACCGGCTCTCGACCATCGTGTCGGCCGACGTCATCCACGTGGTCGAGGGCGGACGGATCGTCGAATCGGGCACCCACCGCGAATTGCTCGGCCTCGGCGGCCTCTACGCCTCGCTCTACGCACAGCAGACGGAGTCGGCCCTCCAGGGCTGAGCCGCGGATCGGCGGCCGGACTTCGCGAGGCTACTCGCAGCCGACGCCGTCTGAGTCGCCGGGCCCCGTGCACGACGTCGGCGGAGAGCACGTGCCCTTCCCTGGTGGGGGAGGCGCACCACTCTCAGCCGATGTCGTGCGCGCCGGAGGCGGTCACTCCGCCGGGCGGTCCTCGAGCATCTGCTCCATCAGCGAGATCTCGGCCTCCTGGGCCTTCACGACGGAGGAGGCGAAGTCGGTGGCGACCGGCACGCGGCTCCGGGCGAGCAGCGCCTCGGCCATGTCGATCGCGCCGCGGTGGTGGGCGATCATCAGCTCGAGGAACATCCGGTCGAAGTCGCGGCCCGACGCGCTGCTGAGGGCGGTGATCTGGTCCGGTGTCGCGAGACCGGGCATGCTCGCGGGCACGACGCCGTCCTCGGTCCCCATCCCCATCGACGAGTGCTCGTCGGCGGCTCCGGCCAGGGTCGGCCGGCCCATCCAGGTCATCGAGGGCTCCGGAGCAGCCTGCGGCAGGCCCCACGAGTTCAGCCAGCCGAAGAGCTGCCCGGCCTGCTGCTGCTGGGTGAGCAGGATGTCCTTCGAGACGGTGAGGACCTCGTCGTCGGCGCTGCGCTCGCGGGCGATCATCGCCAGCTCGGCGCCCTGCAGGTGGTGCACCTGCATGTCGCGCGCGAAGCCCGCTTCGGCGCTGGCGCTCGAGGGCGTCGCCGCGGAGGCGAACGGGGCGAGCGCGCCGAAGAGGTAGCCGCCGGCCGCTCCGAGGAGGAGCGCGACCACGGCGACCGCGGCGACGAGGATCCGGCCCCTACTGCTTGCCGGGCGCATCGATCCCTCCGGTGCAGGGGGCGCCGGGCTCCGGAGCGCTCGAGGACTGCCAGAAGCGCTCGACGAAGGCGTCGATGCGGGGGTCCTCGGGCGAGTCGATCGCGACCTGGGCGTCCCAGGCGCTCAGCACGATGGGCGACTCGAGGCCCTCGTAGGGCGAGACGACGGAGTAGGTGTCGGGCATCGCGGCGATCAGCGCGTCGACCTCGCTCTGCGGGAGCTCGGGGTCGTACGTGGCCCAGACGGCGCCGTGCTCGAGGTCGTGCACCGCGTTCTCGTTCGGGACGGGCTCGTCGTAGACGCCGCAGTTCATCCACACGGCGTTGTGCGGGCCGCCCGCCGGCGGGGTCTGCGGATAGTCGACGGCGCCGGCGACGTGGGTGGCGTCGTTGTCGAAGGTCTGCAGGCCGTCGATCTCGCGCGCCTCGACGATCTGCTGGTTCCCGAAGACGGTGACCGCGACGATCCCGCCGACCGCGAGGACGGCCAGGGCCGACAGCGACCAGATCCAGATGCGGGAGCCGCGCTTGCGGCGGTCCTGCTCGCGCTTGTAGGCCTCGAGCTTCTCCTGTCGGGCGCGGTTCTTGGCGGACATCGTGTCTTTGGGCACGGCGGCGTCTCTCGTTCTGAGGGCGGAAGGCGCCTGTGGCGGGCGCAGGCGCCTGAGAGGCGCTCTCAGAGGATAACGAGCGAGGCTTCGGATCAGATCAATGCGCGGTCAGGGGAATCTCGATGCGCCCGAGGAGCGGGCCGCTCGATCAGCGGGATGCCCAACGGGCCCGCTCGATCCGCAGGATGCGCCGCCGCTCCGCTCAGGGGGCGAAGGTGAGCCAGAGCAGCAGGCCGTTCAGGACGATGAGGAAGACGGCGGCCAGGGCGGCGGCGAGGGTGGTGAACCAGCGGTTCGTCTGGTCGCCCATCAGGCGGCGGTCGCGGGTCAGGATCACGAGCGGCACGAGCGCGAAGGGGATGCCGAACGACAGGACCACCTGGCTGAGCACCAGCGCGCGCGTCGGGTCGAAGCCGATCGCGAGCACCAGGAGCGCCGGTATCAGCGTGACCAGACGACGGGCGACGAGCGGCACCCGCACCTGAAGCAGACCGTGCATGATCTCGGCTCCCGCGTACGCGCCGACCGAGGTCGAGGCGAGGCCGGAGGCGAGCAGGCCGACGGCGAACAGGGTCGCGACCACCGGTCCGAGCGCCGCCCCGATGGCCGCGTGGGCGCCCTCGAGGCTGTCGGTCCCGGCGACTCCCGCGAGGGAGTGCGCGGCGAGGAGCAGGATCGCGAGGTTCACGGTGCCGGCGATGGCGAGCGCGATCGTCACGTCGATCCGGGTGGCGACCAGGATCCTCCGGCGCGCGCCGACGCCCTCGACGTGGCCGAAGCGGTCGCGGGCGAGCGCGGAGTGGGCGTAGATCGCGTGGGGCATGACGGTCGCGCCGAGGATCGAGGCGGCGAGCAGCACCGACTCCGAGCCCTCGAAGCGCGGCACGAGACCGGCGACGGTCGCGCCCGCGTCCGGCGGATCGACGACCACGCCGACCGTGAAGCCGACGGCGATCAGCACCATCAGCGCCGTGATCACCCGCTCGAACGGCTGCGCCCCGCCCCGCGTCTGCACGAGCAGCAGCACCAGCGAGACCGCGCCGGTGACCACGCCGCCGGCCAGCAGCGGCAGTCCGAAGAGCAGGTTCAGCGCGATCGCGCCGCCGATCACCTCGGCCAGGTCGGTCGCCATCGCGACCGTCTCGGCCTGCAGCCAGTAGGCCCGGCGGCCCCAGCGGCCGCGCAGGCGGTCGCCGAGCAGCTCGGGGAGGCTGCGGCCGGTCATCAGGCCGAGCTTCGCCGAGAGGTACTGGATGAGCCAGGCCATCAGGTTGCCGAGCACCACCACCCAGACCAGGAGGTAGCCGAACCGGGCGCCGGCCGTCATGTTGCTGGCGACGTTGCCCGGGTCGAGGTAGGCGACTCCGGCGACCAGCGCCGGGCCGAGCAGGCGGAGGAGGTGGATGTCGGCCGGACGCCGCGGCGGTGCGGCGATCGGTGAGGTCATTCGGGGTCCGTTCCGGGTCGACCGCGGCGCTCGCGGACCCCCACGATAGGGCACCGGCGCGACCGGCGGCACTCCCCTCCCGAGACCGCTCCCTGTGCCTCCGCCCACCCCCGTCACACGCCCGCAGCCGGTTGCTACGCTGGCGGGATGAGCCTGAATCGCGCCCTTCCCGCACGCCCGGAGACCGGGATGGCCTACGCCGATTCGGTGCTCGACCTCATCGGCGACACCCCGCTGGTGAAGCTGGGTCCGGTCGCGGCGGGCGTGCTGGCGACCGTGCTGGTCAAGGTCGAGTACCTGAACCCCGGCGGCTCGTCGAAGGACCGCATCGCGACCCGCATCATCGACGCAGCCGAGCGCGACGGGCTGCTGAAGCCCGGCGGCACCATCGTGGAGCCGACCAGCGGCAACACCGGCATCGGCCTCGCCCTCGTCGCGCAGCAGCGCGGCTACCGCTGCGTGTTCGTGCTGCCGGACAAGGTGGGGGAGGACAAGCGCAACGTCCTCACCGCCTACGGGGCCGAGATCGTCGTGACGCCGACGGCCGTCGCTCCGGAGGACCCCGCCTCCTACTACTCCGTCTCGGACCGCCTCGCCCGCGAGATCCCCGGCGCCTTCAAGCCCAACCAGTACGCGAACCTCAACGGACCGCTCAGCCACTACGAGACCACGGGCCCCGAGATCTGGCGCGACACCGCCGGCCGGCTCACCCACTTCGTCGCGGGAGTCGGCACGGGCGGCACCATCAGCGGCGTCGGCCGCTACCTCAAGGAGGTGTCGGAGGGCCGCGTGCAGATCGTCGGCGCCGACCCCGAGGGCTCCGTCTACTCGGGCGGCGGCGGTCGCCCGTACCTGACCGAGGGCGTCGGCGAGGACTTCTGGCCGAGCGCGTACGACCCGAGCGTGGTCGACCGGATCATCGCCTCCAGCGACGCCGAGTCGTTCGCGATGACCCGCCGCCTCGCCCGCGAGGAGGGGCTGCTCGTCGGCGGATCGAGCGGGCTCGCCGTCTCCGTCGCGCTCAAGGCCGCCGCCGGTCTCGGGCCGGACGACGTGGTCGTCGTGCTCCTGCCGGACGGCGGGCGCGGCTACCTCGGCAAGATCTTCAACGACCGCTGGATGCGCTCCTACGGCTTCCTCGAGATGCGCGACGAGGGCACCGTCCGCGACGTGCTCCGCGCGCGGGCAGCGAGCGGGCAGGCCGACCTCCCGGCGCTCGTGCACGCTCACCCGACCGACACGATCCGCGACGCGATCGGCATCATGACCGAGTACGGCGTCTCGCAGCTGCCGGTGCTGACCGCCGAGCCGCCCGTCGTGATGGGCGAGGTCGTCGGAGCCGTCGACGAGCGCGAGCTGCTCGACCGCGTCTTCGCCGGATCCGCCTCGATGAACGACCCGCTCGGCGACTGCGTGGGCGACGCGCTCGCGCTGATCGGGCTCGGCGAGAGCATCACCGCCGCCCGCGCCGCGCTCACCGAGCGCAGCGCCCTCCTCGTCACCGACGAGGGCAAGCCCGTCGCGGTGATCACCCGACAGGACCTCCTCACCTACGCCACGGCCTGACGGCCGCCGCCTCCGCACCTCCGACCCAGGGAGCCCGCACCATGCCCAAGAAGCAGCACTTCGACACCCGCGCCATCCACGCCGGCCAGGAGTTCGATCCGACCACCGGGGCGGTCGTGCCGCCCGTCTACATGACCTCCACGTTCGTCCAGGACGGCATCGGCGGTCTCCGGGGCGGCTACGAGTACGCCCGCTCGGCGAACCCGACGCGCGACTCGCTCCAGGAGCTCATCGCCTCGCTCGAGGGCGCGGACGTCGCCTACTCCTTCTCCTCCGGCCTCGCCGCCGAGGACACCCTGCTGCGCGCCGCCCTCGCGCCCGGCGACCACGTCGTCCTGGGCAACGACGCGTACGGCGGCAGCCACCGCCTGATCGACCGGGTGCACAGCGCCTGGGGCGTGCGCAACACGGCCGTCGACATGTCGAACCTCCGCGAGGTGCAGCGGGCGATCGTCCCCGGCGAGACGAAGATGCTCTGGGTCGAGACCCCGTCGAACCCGCTGATGACCATCAGCGACATCGCCGAGCTCGCCGACCTGGCCCACGCGCACGATCTGATCGTCGTCGTCGACAACACCTTCGCCTCGTCCGCCCTGCAGCAGCCGCTGGCACTCGGTGCCGACGTGGTCGTGCACTCGACCACGAAGTACCTCGGCGGCCACTCGGACGTCGTCGGCGGCGCGCTCGCCCTGCGCTCGGGGCCGCTGGCCGAGAAGATCGCGTTCCTGCAGTTCGCGGTCGGAGCGATCTCGGGCCCGATGGACGCGTGGCTCACGGTCCGCGGCATCAAGACCCTCGGGGTGCGGATGGAGCGCCACTCCGTCAACGCGCAGGCGGTCGCCGAGTTCCTCGTCGAGCACCCGGCGGTGACGGCCGTGCACTACCCGGGCCTGCCCTCGCACCCCGGCCACGAGCTGGCGAAGCGCCAGATGTCGCGGTTCGGCGGGATGCTCTCGCTCGAGCTCGCGACGCCGCGCGCGGCCCGGAAGTTCGCCGAGTCGACCGAGCTGTTCCAGCTCGCGGAGTCACTGGGCGGCGTCGAGTCGCTGATCGGCTACCCGAGCGAGATGACGCACGCGTCGGTGAAGGGCACGCCGCTGGAGGTCTCGGAGTCGCTGGTGCGCCTCTCGGTGGGCCTCGAGGACTCGTCCGACCTGATCGCGGACCTGTCGGCGGCGCTGCCGAAGAAGTAGAGGCGGGAACGCCGCCCCGCGGGGCGGCATCTCGATGGTGCGCCCGATCCGGCCCCTGCCAGGATCGGGCGCATGACCTCCTCGCGCCGCTTCGTCGACCTCAGCCACACCGTCGCGGACGGGCTGGTGACCTACCCGGGCCTGCCCGCTCCGCGCATCCGGCCGCACCTCACGCGTGGGGCGTCCCGCGCCTCCTACGCGCCCGGCACCGAGTTCGCGATGGACGTCATCGAGATGATCGGGAACACGGGCACCTACCTCGACAGCCCGTTCCACCGCTACGAGGGCGGAGCCGATCTCGCCGCTCTCCCGCTCGAGACGCTGGTCGACCTGCCGACCGTCGTGGTCGACGCGACCGGAGCCACCGAACGGGGCATCGGCTCGGACGCGGTCGCGGGACTCGACGTCCGCGGCGCCGCCGTCCTCCTCCGCACCGGCTGGGACGCGCACTTCGCCACGCCCGGGTACGGCAGGGGCGCCCCCTTCCTCAGCGGCGAGGCGGCGGAGGCGCTCGTCGCCGCCGGCGCGGTGCTGGTCGGCATCGACTCGGTGAACATCGACGACACGGAGTCGGGCGGATCGCGGCCCGCGCACTCGGCCCTCCTCGCCGCGGGAGTGCACGTCGTCGAGCACCTCACCGGCCTCGGCGGGCTGCCGGCGACAGGGGCGCGCTTCACCGCCGTGCCGCCGAAGGTGCGGGGCTTCGGGACCTTCCCGGTGCGGGCCTTCGCGGTCGTCGACGAGCCCTGACCGGCGCAGGGCGCCCGGGCGCCTCCGGCTAACCTGGACCGATGCATCCCGCTCTCGCCGCCGTCGGCCGGCGCGTCCGGCCCCGCACGCGCCTCGCGGCGCTGGGCCGTCGTGTCCGTCCCCGCACGCGGCTGCGCTCCGCGGCCCGGGTCGTCCGCTCCGCCCCTCAGCGCCTCTCGGAGCGCCGCGCCGCCGTGATCGCCGCCCGGCCGATCGACCACCCCTCGCCCGCGCTCCGGCGCGAGCTGCTGCTGCTCGCCCTGGCCAACCGATTCTCCCGCCGCTCCGCAGTCGATCCGGCGGGCGAGGTCGTGGTGACGATGACCACGCACGGCGAGCGGCTGCAGCGGGTCCACGTGGCGCTCGAGTCGATCGCCCGCGGCGACGCCCGGCCCGCGCGCCTGGTGCTCTGGCTCGACGACCCGGCCCTGCACGCCGACCTGCCCGCGCCGCTGCGCCGCCTCCGCCGCCGCGGCGTCGAGATCCGCCTGGTCGACGGCTACCGCGTGCACACGAAGTACTACCCGCACCTGCTCTCGGGCCGGGCGGGGGAGCGCGACCTCGTCACCTCCGACGACGACATCGTGTACCCGCGCACCTGGCTGAGGGGTCTGCTCGACGCCCGCTCGCGCTACCCCCGCGAGACCGTGCTCTGCTACCGCGCCCACCGGGTGGGGATCGTCGACGGCGCCGTGGCTCCGTACACGAGCTGGACGCCGGTCGCCGACACGCGCGCGTCGACCGACGTCTTCGGCACCTCCGTCTCCGGGCAGCTGCTGCCCGCCGCGCTCCTCGGCGAGATCGCCGCGCACGGGGAGGCGTTCCGCGAGATCGCCCCGGACGCCGACGACATCTGGCTGCACGTGCGCGCGGTCGACGCCGGCTACCGGATCGCGCAGATCGAGCCCCGGGCCCAGCTGTTCCCGTTCGTGCCGCGCACGCAGCAGTCCGGGCTCTACCTCGTCAACTACTGGGACGGCGGCAACGACCGCCAGGCCCGCGCGGCCTACACGCCCGAGGTGACGGCGCGGATCGCGGCGGACGCGTCCGCGAGAGGGGAGGTGCGCTGATGCGCCTGCTGTTCGTGAGCAACCTCTACCCGCCGCAGGTGCTCGGCGGATACGAGATGACCTGTGCGCGCGTCGCGGAGGCGATGGCGGCCCGCGGCCACACCGTGCGCGTGCTGACCACGCCGACCTACCTGCCGCCGGAGCCCTCGGGCGTCGAGGTGCACCGCACGCTGAGCCTGCGCACCTACTTCCCGCTGCCGCAGACCGGCGGCGAGATCGCTCAGCTGCTGCACCACGAGAGCGCCGTCTCGCGGTTCGAGAACACCCGCATCCTGCTCGAGGAGCTGCGCGACTTCGCGCCGACCCACGTGGTGGCCTTCAACCTGCTCGGGATCGGCGGCCTCGCGATGATCGACCTGCTGCGGGCGGTGGAGGCGCCGTGGATGTGGAACCTCGGCGACCGCATCCCGAACGCCCTGGTCGACGGGCTGCCCGAGCGCGTGCTCCGCGTCTACGGCGCCCAGGCCCCCGACCACTTCGACCGCGGCGAGATCGTCGCGGTCAGCCGCTCCCTCGTCGACGCGATCGAGGCCGGCGGGCTGAGCCTGGGCGAGGTCGAGGTGATCGGGCGCGGAGTGTCCGTTCCCCCCGACACCGCGGAGCCGCGGCGCTACCGCGAGGGCGGGACCACCCGGTTCACGTTCGCCGCGTCGCTCGGCGAGCACAAGGGCGTCGGGCTGGTGCTGGAGGCGGCGGCGTCTCTCGCGGAGGAGACCCGCGACTTCCGCGTGGACCTCTACGGCGACGGAGACGTGGACGGCTGGCGCGCCCGGGCGGACGAGGCGGGCCTGGCCGGCCTGGTCGAGTTCCACGGAGCGACGCCGCACGCCGAGGTGCTCGCCGCGCACGGCCGCGCCGACGCGTTCCTCTTCCCGACCTGGGCCGGAGAGGCGTTCGGCGTCGCGCCGGTCGAGGCGGCCGCGGCGGGCGCCGTGCCGATCGTGACGGCGGCCAGCGGAGTAGCGGAGTTCCTCATCGACGGCGTCGACTGCATCAAGATCACCCGCTCCGCCCCGGCGCTCCTCGAGGCGATGCGGGACGTGGCGAGCGGGGCGGTGGACCTCGAGGCGCTCGGTCGGCGGGGCCGGGCCGCGGCGCGCGGACCGCTCTCGTTCGAGCGCTCCGTCGAGCTGATCGAGGCCTCGCTCGAGCGCCGCTCCCGGCCGGGCCTCGCCGACCGCCTCGCCGACACCACCCTCGAGGCCGACATCATGGACAAGGATCTGCGGGCGATGGACGTGCTCCACCGCCGCTTCTCCGGACGGGACCACGACGATGACCACTGACCACGACTTCCTCCAGGACCCCGGCTCCGCGCCCACCCGGCTCGGCCGCGGCGGCGTCGTGCTCCGCGACGCGGTGCACCGGCTGGTCGCCCCCTGGTTCGAGCAGGCGCGGCTGCGCACGGAGGAGCTGCGCGCCGAGACGGCGGCCCTGCGCGACGAGGTGGCCGGGCTCCGCGGCGAGCTGAGCGCGGTGCAGGGCGACGTCTCCGTGCTGCGCGACGAGTCGGCGGGCCTCCGGGAGGCGCTGGACGAGCTCAGCGCGTCGGTCGCGGCCGACCGAGCCTCGTCCGAGGCGGCGGGTGCGGCGGCCGCCGAGCAGGCCGCCGACACCGCGGCGGCTCTCGACGAGCGCGTCCGCGGGGCCGAGCTCGAACTGCGGGCGGTCACCCGGCGCCTCGCGGAGGCGCTCGACCGCTGAGGCGGCGAGGCCCGGTCCTCGCGGCGATCAGGCGGGGACCGCCGTCCGCGCGAGCAGCTCGGCGATACGACCGGTGCAGCCGCCGCAGCCCGTGCCGGCGCGGGTCGCCCGCCCGACGCAGGCGACCGTCCCGTGTCCCGCCGCAGCCGCATCGGTGATCACCGCCGCCGTCACGCCGTTGCACCAGCAGACCGTGGCATCGGGGGCGAACGGATCGCCGGTCGCCGCGGCGCCCGCATCCGGGGCGTCCAGACGCAGGAGGCTCGACCGGTCCGCCGGCAGCTCCGAGCCCCGCTCGAAGAGGAGGCTGAGCTCGGCGCCGACCCGGGGCAGACCCACCGAGACGAACCCGCGCAGCACTCCTCCCGCGGTCACGAGCTTGGCGTAGCCGCCGCGGGCGGGGTCCGCCCACAGGGTCACCTCGAGGTGCTCCTCGCCCGGGCGGTGCGGGTCCCACGGCTCCGGGGCCACGTCGCCTCCTGCCACGAGGTCGACGCCCTCGGCCTTCAGCATCACGACCGCCGGTCTGGCGTCGGGGACGCGCTCCTCGCCGCAGCGGCCCTCCGCCTCCGCCCGGATCCGCGCTGCGAGCCGGTCCGCCTGCTCCCATCCCGGACCGATCAGTCCGCTCGGTCCGCCGGGCACGCGGCCGTCGGGCAGGGCCGAGCCGCGGGGGGCGACGTGCGCGCAGTCGCCGATCGCGAAGACGTCCGGGTCGCTCCAGCTGCGCAGCTGCTCATCGACCAGGATCCCGGTCGAGACGGCGAGCTCCGCGCCCGCGGCCAGCTCGACCCGCGCACCGACACCGCACGAGAGCACCAGCAGATCCCCCTCGATCTGCTTGCCGTCAGCGCAGACGAGCGCCTGGAAGTGCGCACGGCCGCGGTCGTCGTGCGCGAGCAGGACGCTCTCGGACCGGGCGTGCGCCACCATCTCGACGCCGGCCGCGCGGGCGGCCGCGGCCAGCATCCGGCCCCCGCCCGAGTCGAGATTGCGGGCCATCGGGATGTCGCCGTGGAAGACCACCACCACCTGCGCGCCCTGCTCGGCGGCCGCGAGGGCGAACTCGATCCCGAGCACTCCCGCCCCGAGCACGACGAGGCGCGCGCCGGAGCGCACGGACTCGCGGACCACCCGGGCGTCGGCCAGGTCGCGCAGCGCCACCACCCGCTCCGGGAGGGGCCGGGAGCCCGCGTCGAGCGACTCCGGATCGGCGGCGCGCACCGTCCGCTCGCGTCGGGACCGCTCCATCCCGGCGAGGGTCGGCACGTTCGCCCGGGCGCCGGTGGCCAGGACGAGGCGGTCGTAGGGCAGCCGCTCGCCGTCGTGCAGCCGCACGACGTTCCGCGCGCGGTCGATCCCCACGACGGCCGCTCCCAGGCGCAGGACGACGCCCGCCGCCTCCGCCGCCGTCCGGTCGCCGAGGTCGAGGCGCTCGCGGGTCGCCCGGCCGACGGCGTACTCCGCGAGCAGGACACGGTTGTACGGGTCGTCGCTCTCGGCGCCGACCACCGTCAGCGCGACCAGACCGGCCCGCACGGCCGGCAGCAGCTCCTCGACGAAGCGCGAGCCGACGGGGCCATAGCCGATCAGGACGATCCGCTCGGGAGGTGTCTCAGGCATGTGCCGTCCCTTCCGCGCGGACCCAGACCCGCGTGCGCTTGAACTCGGGCATCGACGACACCGGGTCCACGACGGCCTCGGTGAGGAGGTTCGCGCACTGCTCACCCGCGTAGTGGAAGGGCAGGAACACCGTGTCGTGGCGGATGTCCGCGGTGACGCTCGCGCGGGCGCGGACCACGCCGCGCGCGTTCCCGATCGCCACAGGTGCTCCGTCGCGGACGCCGAGCCGGGAGGCGGTCGCCGGGTGGATCTCGAGCCGAGCCTCGGGGCGGGCCGCATCGAGCTCCGCGACCCGCCGGGTCTGGGTGCCCGACTGGTACTGCTGGAGGTAGCGGCCGGTCACGAGGGTCAGCTCCTCGCCGCGGTCCACGACGACGGGGACGGCGGGGATGACGGCGACCAGGCGCGCCCGGCCGTCGGGGTGCCCGAAGCGCTCAGCGAAGAGGCGCGGCGTCCCCGTGCCGCCCGCGGGGTAGGGCCAGTGGGCGGCGATCCCGGTGTCGAGCAGGGCGTGCGAGAGGCCGGAGTAGTCGGCCACGCCTCCCGCGGACGCGCGGGCCAGCTCGTCGAACACCTCCGAGGGGACCGCCGACCAGCTCGAGGGGGCGTCGAGACGGCGCGCCAGCTCGCTCATGATCCAGAGCTCGCTGCGCACTCCTGCCGGCGGGTCGATCGCCCGGCGGCGGCGGAGCACCCGGCCCTCGAGCGAGGTCATCGTGCCCTCCTCCTCCGCCCACTGCGGCACCGGGAGCACCACATCGGCCAGCGCGGCGGTCTCGGAGAGGAAGAAGTCGCAGACGACCAGCGTGTCCAGGGCCTCGAGCCCGGCGCGGACGGCGTCGGCGTCCGGAGCCGAGACGACCACGTTGGAGCCGTGCACCAGCAGGCAGTGCACGGAGCGTCCGAGCTCGGCGAGCAGGGCGGTGGCGGGCAGGCCCGGGCCGGGGATCGATTCGGGCGTCACGTCCCAGACGGCGGCGACGTGGCGCCGCGCCTCCGGATCGCGGATGGAGCGGTACCCCGGGAGCTGATCGGCCTTCTGGCCGTGCTCGCGTCCGCCCTGGCCGTTGCCCTGACCGGTGAGCGTGCCGTACCCCGACCCCTCGCGACCCACCAGGCCGAGCACGAGAGCGAGGTTGATCGCGGCGGTCGCGGTGTCGGTGCCGTCGACGTGCTGCTCGACCCCGCGGCCGGTCAGCACGAACGACCGCCCCGCGGCGAGCCGGCGCGCGAGGGAGCGGAGGAGCGTGGTCGGCACGCCCGTGACCGCGGACGTGCGCTCCGGCCACCACGCCGAGACGCTGCGGCGCACCGCCTCGGCGCCGGTCGTGCGCGCGGCGAGGTAGGCGGTGTCGGCGAGGCCCTCGGCGAAGACCAGGTGGATCAGCCCGAGCAGGAGCGGCAGATCCGTCCCGGGAGCGGGCTGCAGATGCGTGCCGGCGCCGTCCTCCGTCAGCCGCGCGGTGGCCGAGCGGCGCGGGTCGACGACCACCAGGCCGCCCCGCGAGCGGGCACCGGCGAAGTGGGCGAGCAGCGGCGGCATCGTCGCGGCGACGTTCGAGCCCAGGAGCAGGATCGTGTCGGCGTCGTCGAGGTCGGACACCGGGAACGGCAGTCCGCGATCGACGCCGAAGGCGCGGTTGCCGGCCGCCGCGGCCGAGGACATGCAGAAGCGGCCGTTGTAGTCGATCCGGGAGGTGCCGAGAGCGATTCGAGCGAACTTCCCGAGCTGGTAGGCCTTCTCATTGGTGAGGCCCCCGCCGCCGAAGACGGCCACCGCGTCGGCGCCGTGCCGCGCCCGGACGCCGCGCACCGCCGCGGCGACCGCGTCGAGCGCCTCCTCCCACGACGCCTCCGCGAGGACGCCGTCGGCGCCGCGCAGCAGCGGGGAGACCAGTCGCTGTCCGCTCGCCAGCAGCTCGACGGAGGTCCAGCCCTTGGCGCAGAGCCCGCCCCGGTTCGTCGGGAACTCCCTCCCCTCGACCGCCAGGGGCACGGGGCCCGCCGCGGGTGTCAGCGTCATCGCGCACTGCAGGGCGCAGTACGGGCAGTGGGAGTCGGTCGGGGCGGGTGCGCTCATCGTCAGATCCGGGTCCCCGTCTTCGCGGCGAGGCGGAGGTAGACGCCGGCCGTGATCGCGAGCATCACCGCATAGGCGCCGACGAACCAGCCCAGCGCCGTGGTGTAGTCGCCGAACTCGGTCTTGGAGAAGCCGAGCAGCTGGGGGATCACGAAGCCGCCGTAGGCGCCGATCGCCGAGATCAGGCCGAGCGCCGCGGCGGACGTGCGCTGGGCGCCGATGCCGTCGTCACCGCGCTGGCGGGCGCGGAGGGCGAACACCGTGGGGATCATGCGGTAGGTCGCGCCGTTGCCGATGCCGGCCGCCGAGAAGAGCACGAGGAAGCAGGCGAGGAAGAGCCAGAAGCTGCCGAGCGGCAGTGTCGCGATCACGCCGAGGATCCCGGCGCCCATGGCGACGAAGGCGAGGACCGTGACAGGCGCTCCGCCGAAGCGGTCGGCCAGACGGCCGCCGGAGGGGCGGGACAGCGAGCCCACCAGGGAGCCGAGGAACGCGAGGCCGACCGTCGCCGAGCCGACGGCGAAGCCGGAGAACTCGGGGAAGGTGTCGGCGATGAGCTTCGGGAACACGCCGGCGAATCCGATGAAGGACCCGAAGGTGCCGATGTAGAGCACGGCCAGCAGCCAGAGGTGCGGCTCGCGGAGCGCGGCGAGGGAGGCGGCGACGTCGGACTTCGCGGTCGAGAGGTTGTCCATGCGCTTGGCGGCGCCGATCATCGCCACGACGATCAGGGGGACCCAGAGGAAGCCGGCGATCGGCAGGTTCAGCGTGGCCGCGGCGCCGACGGTGATCGCGATCGGCACGACGAGCTGCGCGACGGAGGCGCCCAGGTTGCCGCCCGCGGCGTTGAGCCCCAGAGCCCAGCCCTTCTGCGCGTGCGGGTAGAAGAAGGTGATGTTCGCCATCGAGCTGGCGAAGTTGCCGCCGCCGAAGCCGGCGAGCGCGGCCACCAGGAGCATGACGCCGAACGGGGTCTCCGGATTCGAGACCGCGATGCCGAGTCCGACGCTCGGGATCAGCAGGAGGCCCGCCGACACGATCGTCCAGTTGCGGCCGCCGAAGCGGGGGACCATGAACGTGTACGGGATCCGCAGGGTGGCGCCGACGAGGCTCGGCATCGAGATGAGCCAGAAGATCTGCCCGGTGTCGAAGGCGAACCCGGCCGCCGGCAGCGAGACGACGACGACCGACCAGAGCTGCCAGACGACGAAGCCGAGGAACTCGGCGAAGATCGACCACCTCAGATTGCGAGCGGCGACGGAGCGTCCCTCCGCCTCCCACTGGGCGGGGTCCTCGGGGTTCCAGCCGTCGATCCAGCGGCCCGGCCGTCGGATGATGCCGGTGGATGTGGCGGCGGTCGTGGGGACGGTGGTCGGGGGTGCAGCAGTCATCGTGGTCCTCCGGAGGGTGGGCGGCGCGCGCGAGGGCGCGCTCGGGACGGGGAGGTGGAGCGGTGGTGGTGCGGGGAGGAGGCGTCAGGCGTTGCGCCCGAACAGCTCCGAGACGATGTCGACCAGCTCGCGGGCGGGCGGATCGACGGCGGTGAGGAGGGGAGCGGAGGCGAGGTCGGCCCCCGCGGAGGCGGCCAGGCCGGCGAAGTAGCCGGGCGCGAGCAGGTAGGTGGCGACCACGACGCGCGCGCCGGGGTGGGCGGCGCGCTCGGCGGCGACCGCCTCCGCGATCCGCGGCTCGGCGGCCGAGATGAACGAGGTGCTCACCTCGCGGCCGAGCTCGGCGGCGAGGAGGCGGCCGGTGGTCCAGCAGTCCGCGACGGCACCGGCGTCGCTCGAGCCGGCAGCGGCGAGCACGACGCGGTCGCCGTCGTCGAGCCCTGCCTCGTGGAGCCGGCGGGCGAGCACGCGCGCCAGGCGGGGATCGGGTCCGAGCGCGCCCGAGACCCGCACCGGCCGCTCCGCCTCCGCCGCGGCCTCGGCGAGGTCGACGTGCACGTGGTAGCCGGCCGAGAGCAGCAGCGGCACGACCACCGCCGGCCGGCCCGGCTCGAGAGAACCCAGGGTCGCGGGGACGTCGGGCTGCTGCACGTCGACGAAGGAGTCGAGCACGTCCAGCGCCGGGTTGGCCCGGCGGACCGCCTCGACCAGCGTGGCGACGGCACGCCTCCCGTCGTCGTCGGAGGTCCCGTGGGACGCGGCGACCAGAGCGGTCCGCTGGGCGACCTCGATCGTGCCGTCGCTCTCGCGCACCTGCCAGGTGGCGAGGTGCAGCTCCGCTCGTGTGAAGCAGGCGCCGGTCTCGAGGTCGAAGACGTCCTTGTGCAGGGGGGAGGCGATCGTGGGCCGCTGCACCCCGTCGACCAGACGCGAGCCGACGATGCCGCGTGAGAGCACGGCGGCGCCGGTCGCGGGGTCGAGGTTCGAGACGGCCCGCACCCGCCCGTCGGGCAGGAGGAACAGGGCGAGCTGCACACCGCCGACCAGGGCGGCCTCGCCCCAGAGCGGCTCGAGGTCGCCGACGGCGCAGACCGGCACCCAGGTGGTGGCGGTCGCGGGGGCGAGCCGATCGAGGAGGGTCATCGCTGCGCCTTCTTCCTGCGGGTGGGCCACCGCATCCGGTCGGACGCGATGAGGCAACGGTAGGGATCGCGCGTTTCGTGCGAGCACGCCTCCGGTGTCACGGGCGTAACGAAGCCCTCACGGCCTGCGGCGCTCGCCGAGAGGCGCGCGTCACACGCTGTTACACAGGGGCAACGGCGGGGAAACGGGCCGTCCCTACGGTGGACGTCATGACTCCTGGAGCGAACCCCGCCGCCCGGCCCCGACGCGTGCTCGTCGTCGGAGCGGGACCCGCCGCGCACCGCCTGGTCGACGCGCTCGTCGCCCGGGCCGGCGACCAGGCGCTGGAGATCACCGTCCTCGGCGAGGAGGTGCACCGTCCCTACGACCGCGTCGCACTCTCGAAGCGCCTCGACGGCGAGCACGACCTGACTCTGGGCGACGGCGCTCTGTGGGAGTCGGCGCGGCTGATCACCTCCTCCCGTGTCGTCGCGATCGATCCCGACCGCCTGCGCGTCGAGCTCGCGGACGGCCGCTCCCTCGAGGGCGACGAGATCGTCCTGGCGACGGGCTCCTCCGCCACGGTCCCGCCGATCGAGGGCGCCGAGCACGGCCGCGTCTACCGCACGCTCGAGGACGTGGACGGGCTCGTCGCCGAGCTCGCCGCGTTCCGCGCCCGGCGCGGACGCCCCGCGATCGTGGTCGTGGTCGGCGGCGGTCTGCTCGGCCTCGAGGCGGCGGGAGGCGCGCACCGGCTCGGTGCGCGCACCGCCCTCGTCCACTCCGGCCGCTGGCTGATGAGCGCGCAGCTCGACGAGGGCGCCGGGCAGGCCCTCGGCCGCATCATCTCGGCGCAGGGGATCGCGCTGCACCTCGGCAACCGGCCCACCGCGATCCTCACCTCGCCGACGGGGACGGTGCTCGGAGTCGCGCTGACCGACGGCAGCAGCATCAGCGCCGATCTCGTGGTCTTCTCCATCGGGATCACGGCGCGCGACGAGCTCGCCCGAGCGGTCGGGATCGAGGTCGCACCGCGCGGAGGCGTGGTCGTCGACGAGGCCTGCCGCACCAGCAGGGCGGGAGTCTGGGCCATCGGCGAGGTCGCCGCGATCGCCGGCCGCACGGTCGGGCTCGTCGCACCCGCCAACGCGATGGCGGAGGTGGTCGCCGACCGGATCCTCGGCGGCGACGCGACCTTCCCGGGGGTCGACGACGCCACCAAGCTCAAGCTCTCGGGCGTGGAGGTCGCCAGCTTCGGCGACGCCCTCGGCACCACGGAGGGAGCGCTCGAGGTCGTCTACGCCGATCCGGCCCGCGGTCTCTACCAGAAGGTCGTCGTCTCGGACGATGCGCGCACGCTGCTCGGCGGGATGTTCGTCGGCGACGCGGGCCCCTACTCCTCCCTCCGCCCGCTGCTGGGGCGCGAGCTGCCGGCCGAGCCCGGCGCCTACCTCGCGGCGGCGGGGGCGGAGGCGCCCTCGGGCGACCTTCCGGACGACGCCCAGGTCTGCTCGTGCAACAACGTCTCGGTCGGCGAGGTCCGCCACGCGATCGGCGAGGGGTGCACCGAGCTGGGGCCGCTCAAGGCCTGCACCCGCGCGGGCACCCAGTGCGGATCGTGCGTGCCCCTGGTGAAGAAGCTGCTCGACACGGAGCTGATCCGTGCGGGCGTCGAGGTCTCCCGCGCCCTCTGCGAGCACGTGGCGCTCAGCCGCAGCGAGCTGTTCGAGTCGGTCCGCATCCTCGGGCTGCACTCGGCCGAGCAGGTGATGGAGCGCTTCGGCTCCGGGCTGGGCTGCGACGTCTGCAAGCCGGTGATCGCCTCCGTCCTCGCCACCCAGACGAACGCCTACATCCTCGACGGCGGCCAGGCGCCGCTGCAGGACACCAACGACCGCGCCCTGGCCAACATGCAGAAGGACGGCACCTACTCCGTCGTCCCGCGGATCCCCGGGGGCGAGATCACGCCGGCGAAGCTCAAGGTGATCGCCGAGGTCGCCGAGCAGTACGGCCTCTACACGAAGATCACCGGCGGGCAGCGGATCGACATGTTCGGCGCCCGCCTCGAGCAGCTGCCCGAGATCTGGCGCCTCCTCGTCGACGCCGGCTTCGAGTCGGGTCAGGCGTACGGCAAGTCGCTGCGCACGGTCAAGTCGTGCGTCGGATCGACCTGGTGCCGCTTCGGAGTCCAGGACGCGGTCGGGATGGCGGTCTTCCTCGAGGAGCGGTACCGGGGTCTCCGCTCGCCGCACAAGTTCAAGCTCGGGGTCAGCGGCTGCGCCCGCGAGTGCGCCGAGGCGCGGGGGAAGGACATCGGCGTCATCGCGAGCGACCTCGGCTGGAACCTCTACGTCGGCGGCAACGGCGGCTACCAGCCGGCGCACGCCCAGCTGCTCGCGCAGGACCTCGACGACGAGACCCTGGTGCGCTACATCGACCGCTACGTCATGTACTACGTGCGGACGGCCGAGCGGCTCCAGCGGACCGCACGCTGGCAGGAGGAGCTCCCCGGCGGACTCGAGCACGTGCGCGAGGTGGTCTGCGAGGACTCGCTCGGCATCGCCGCCGAGCTGGAGGCCGCCATGGCCACGCACGTCGACACCTACGTCGACGAGTGGGCGGCGACCCTCGCCGATCCCGACCGGCTCCGCCGCTTCCGCTCCTTCGTGAACGCCCCGGACACCGCGGATCCGCGCGTCGCGACCGTGCGCGAGCGCGGGCAGGTCCGGCCCGCCGGCCGGGACGAGAGACCGGACGGACCCGTGCTGGTCGCGGGGCCGAGGATCCCCGTCGGTCCGGCCGGGATCGGATCGGACTCGTGATGCAGCTCTCCCTCGACCTCGCCGGACGCCGCGTGCTCGTGATCGGCACCGCCTCCGGGACCCGCCGCGTGCTCGCCCGCTACCGAGCCGCCGGCGCACTCGTCGAGCGGCACGAGGCGGAGGACGCGCTCACCCCGGCGCCCCCGGCCCTGATCGTGTGGGTGGAGGGGCCGGCGCCGCTCCGAGCAGCGGCGGCCGAGCTCTGCCCCTGGATCGTCGACGAGGCCCCCGCGCCGACCCGGCCGGTCGGGCACGTCAGCATCGTCGGCGGCGGCCCCGGCGATCCGGATCTGATGACCCTCGCCGCCCGCCGCGCCCTCCGCGACGCGGACGTGGTGCTCTACGACCGGCTCGGTCCGCACGAGGGCCTGGCCGAGTGGGCGCCCGGCGCCGAGCTGATCGACGTCGGCAAGACGCCGGGTCATCATGCGGTGCCGCAGCACGAGATCGAGCGGCTGATGATCGAGCGGGCCCTCGCGGGTCTGGACGTCGTGCGCCTGAAGGGCGGCGATCCGTTCGTGTTCGGCCGCGGGTCGGAGGAGGTGCGCGCGTGCCGGCTGGCCGGCGTCGGCTCCACGGTCGTCCCCGGAGTGACCAGCGCGATCTCGGTGCCCGCCGCCGCCGGGATCCCGGTCACCCATCGCGAGGTCAGCAGGGCCTTCACCGTGGTCTCGGGCCATGCGCCGTTCAGCGAGCAGGAGCTCGGCCATCTGGCCGGGCTGGGCGGGACGATCGTGGTGCTGATGGGCGTGAACACCCTCCCGCACCTCGTCGCCGGGCTGCAGCGCGCGGGGATGCGCGCCGACACGCCCCTCGCGATCGTCGAGCGGGGCTGGTCGCGCGACCAGCGCACGACGGTCTCGTCGGTCGGCGGAGTGCTCGGCCTGCTCGCCGAGCTGGCACCCCGCTCGCCCGCCGTGATCGTCATCGGCGAGGTGGTCCGGCAGGCCGCGTGCCATGATGCGGGGGACCCCGAGAGCATCGCCCGAGCGGTCGATGCACTGACCGCGTGAGACCCCGAGGGGGCCGAGCATGACCGGCACCGATCCCGACGCCGCCGTGGGGTTCCGACCCGACCAGCTGGACGGCTTCCGCATCGGGGTCACCTCCGACCGCCGCTCCGAGGACCTGATCGCCGCGTTCGAGCGCCGCGGTGCCGCCGTCACGCACGCCCCCACCATCCGCATGCGCGGCGTCGACACCGAGGGCGCGCTCGAGGAGGAGACCCGCGCCATCGTCGCCGCCCGTCCCGACGTGCTCCTCGCCACCACCTCCTACGGCCTGCGGCGCTGGCTCGAGGCCGCGGACGCCGCGGGGATCGAGCTGGCCGACGCGCTGTCCTCCGCGCGGATCCTCGTCCGCGGACCCAAGGCGCGCGGAGCGATCCGTGCGGCGGGTCTCGACGACCACGGGATGAGCGAGCGCGAGACGACCACCTCCCTCGTCGACCTGGCCCTGCGCGAGGGCGTCGCCGGCCGCACGATCGCGGTGCAGCTGCACGGATTCACCGACCCGGCTCAGCTGCAGCGTCTCCGCGACGCCGGCGCCCGGGTGCTCACGGCCGCGCCCTACCGCTGGAGCGTGCACGAGGACTCCGCCCGGGTGCTGCGGCTGATCGACGCGGTCTGCGGAGGGGGCATCGACGCCGTCACCTTCACCAGCGCGCCGGCGGTGGAGGCGCTCTTCACGGTCGCGGAGGCCGCGGGCCGCCTCGACGACCTCCAGGCGGCCTTCCGCGAGACGGTGGTCGCCGCCGCCGTGGGCCCCGTGACCGCAGCACCCCTGGTCGAGGCAGGGATCCTCCCGGTCGTGCCGGACCGGTTCCGGATGGGCGCGCTCATCCGCCTGACCTGCGAGCACCTCGAGCAGGCGTCGCCCCGCATCGAGACGGCCTTCGGCACTCTCGAGCTCCGAGGCCGGCACGCCGTCCTGGCCGGGACCCGGGTGGCGCTGACCCCGGTCGCGCTCGCGCTGTTCCGGACTCTCGTCGCCGCCGAGGGCGCGACCGTCGCGCGTCACGTCCTCGCGGCCTCCGCGCCGGAGGCGCTCGACGACCACGCGGTCGACGTCGCCGTCAGCCGCCTCCGTCAGGCCCTCCCCGAACCGCGGCTCGTGGCGACGGTGATCAAGCGCGGCTACCGGCTCGCGACCCCGCTCTGAGCGGCGGCGCGGTGCCACACTGAGCGCGTGGGCAGGCTGAGGGTCGTCGTCGCGCCCGACTCCTTCAAGGGGTCGGCGAGCGCGGTCGAGGTCGCGCGGGCGATCGCCGAGGGCTGGAGCGCTGCGCGCCCGGGGGACGAGATCGTCCTCGCGCCGATGGCCGACGGAGGAGAGGGCACGGTCGAGGCCTTCGCGCTCGCGGTCCCGGGGTCGCTTCGGCGGCCGGTCGTCGTCCCCGGCCCGGACGACCGGCCGGTCCGCGCCTGGTGGCTGCTGCTCCCCGACGGGACAGCTGTCGTCGAGCTCGCCTCCACGAGCGGCATCACGCTGCTCGACCCGCTCCGTCCGCTCACCGCGCACACGCGCGGCTTCGGCCGCGCGATCGCCGCCGCCCTCGACGCGGGGGCGCACGCCCTGCTGCTGGCGATCGGCGGCAGCGCCTCGACCGACGGCGGAGTCGGAGCGCTCCGCGAGCTCGGCGCACGCTTCTCCACCGCCTCCGGCCGCGACCTCGGCGAGGGAGGCGGTGCGCTGCCCGCGCTCGCCGCCGCCGACCTCCGCGCGCTGCGTCCTCTGCCGCCCGGAGGCGCGGTCGTGCTCAGCGATGTCGCGACCCCGCTGCTCGGCGACTCCGGGGCGGCCCGCGTCTTCGGTCCGCAGAAGGGGGCCGGCCCCGAGGACGTCCTCCTCCTCGAGAGCGGCCTCAGCCGTCTCGCCGCGCACCTGGACGCGGATCCCGATGCGCCGGGCTCCGGGGCGGCGGGCGGGACGGGCTTCGGGCTGCTCGCCTGGGGCGCGCGCCCGACCTCCGGCGCCGGCGCCGTCGGACGGGCGATCGGGCTCCCGACGCTCCTCGCGGGCGCGGACGTCGTCATCACGGGGGAGGGGCGCTTCGACGCGCAGTCCGCCGCCGGCAAGGTCCCCTTGCACGTCCTCGAGCTCGCCGAGGCGGCCGGGGCGCGGACGCTCCTCGTCGCCGGGGCGATCGCGGCGCCGACTCCCGGCTTCACCGCGGCGGTGTCGCTGACGGAGGCGGCGGGCTCCTCGTCCGCGGCCCTCGCGGACCCGCTCCCGCACCTGCGCGCCGTCGCCCGGGAGTGGGCCGCGCAGCTCCTCTGACCGTTCGCGGTGTCGGTGGTCGGGCGTACCGTCCGGGCATGCCCCGCGATGCGATCCGACCACCACATCTTGTGGTCGAGCCGCCGCGCGGACCCCACCGGTCGGGCATGCCGACACGCCGTGGCGCGTTGTACACAGTGAACGGGATCCTTCTGTCCACACCTGTGGATGGTTCGTCCGGATCCGCGTCCTTCCGCGGTTCCACGGGCTCCGGCCTGTGGATGAACGGGGGAGGAACCGGTGGATAACTACACGGCTGTAACTACTACGTCTAGTGGGCTGACACCGGCCCGCCCCCTATATGTAGTATTGCTGAGCAGGTCGGAGCGAGAGCCCCACCGGCACCCAGAACTCACCCGGACCACCCTCCGACCCCGCCCGCATCGCGAGCCGCAGGTCGGGGAGCGGCACCGGGACACCCCCTCCGAAAGGCGACACCCATGGCTGTGACGGTCTACACCAAGCCCTCCTGCGTCCAGTGCACCGCGACGTACCGCGCCCTCGACAGCAAGGGCATCGACTACGAGGTGTTCGACCTCTCCGTGGACGAGAAGGCCCTCGAGGCCGTCAAGGCCCTCGGCTACCTCCAGGCGCCGGTCGTCATCACGGACGACGACCACTGGTCCGGCTTCCGCCCCGACAAGATCGCGACCCTCTGAGGCGCACGGACGGCGATCCGCGACGTCGTCGGCGGGCGCCGTAGCGCCGCTGCGGCTTCCTCCTCCGCCTTGCGGCTCACCGCGCAGCCGCCTCGGAGGCGGGACCGAGAACAGCAGCTGACGGGGAGAGGGGCCGAAGGATGAGCGGGCTCGTGTACTTCTCCAGCAGCTCGGGGAACACGCACCGGTTCATCGAGAAGCTCGGACGGCCGGCGCAGCGCATCCCGCTCCACGCCCGCCGCGACGGAGCCGCCCTCGACACGCTCCACGTCCACGAGCCGTACGTGCTCGTCCTCCCCACCTACGGCGGCGGCAACGGCGGGGGAGCGGTCCCCAAGCAGGTCATCCGGTTCCTCAACGATCCGTGCAACCGCTCCCTGATCCGCGGCGTCATCGGCGCCGGCAACGCGAACTTCGGCGAGGCGTACTGCCTCGCCGGCGACATCATCGCCCGCAAGTGCGAGGTGCCGCACCTCTATCGATTCGAAGTATTCGGAACACCCGACGACGTCCGCGCCGTCGACGAAGGATTGGACACGTTTTGGACGCAGCAGTGATCGACGCTCCCCGCGACGCCGCACAGATGGACTACCACTCGCTCAACGCGATGCTGAACCTCTACGGCCCGAACGGAGAGATCCAGTTCGACAAGGACCGCGAGGCCGCTCGCGAGTTCTTCCTGCAGCACGTCAACCAGAACACGGTGTTCTTCCACACGCTCAAGGAGCGCCTCGACTACCTGGTCGAGAAGGAGTACTACGAGCAGGCCGTGCTCGACCAGTACTCGTTCGAGTTCATCCAGCAGCTCAACGACCTGGCGTACTCGAAGAAGTTCCGCTTCGCGACCTTCCTCGGCGCGTTCAAGTACTACACCTCGTACACGCTCAAGACGTTCGACGGGAAGCGCTACCTCGAGCGCTTCGAGGACCGCGTCGTGATGACCGCCCTCGGCCTCGCCCAGGGCGACGAGACGCTCGCGACCGCCCTCGTCGAGGAGATCGTCGCCGGCCGCTTCCAGCCCGCGACCCCGACCTTCCTCAACACCGGCAAGGCCCAGCGCGGCGAGCTCGTCTCCTGCTTCCTGCTGCGCATCGAGGACAACATGGAGTCGATCGCCCGCGGCATCAACTCCGCGCTCCAGCTCTCCAAGCGCGGCGGCGGCGTCGCCCTCTCGCTCTCGAACATCCGCGAGGCCGGCGCCCCGATCAAGCAGATCGAGAACCAGTCCTCGGGCATCATCCCCGTGATGAAGCTCCTCGAGGACAGCTTCAGCTACGCCAACCAGCTCGGCGCGCGCCAGGGCGCGGGAGCGGTGTATCTCTCGGCGCACCACCCCGACATCCTCCGCTTCCTCGACACCAAGCGCGAGAACGCCGACGAGAAGATCCGCATCAAGACGCTCTCCCTCGGCGTCGTCGTGCCCGACATCACGTTCGAGCTCGCGAAGAACAACGAGGACATGTACCTCTTCTCGCCCTACGACGTCGAGCGCGTCTACGGCATCCCCTTCGGCGACATCTCCCTCTCGGAGAAGTACCGCGAGATGGTCGACGACCCGCGCATCAAGAAGACCAAGATCTCGGCGCGCGAGTTCTTCCAGACCATCGCCGAGATCCAGTTCGAGTCGGGCTACCCCTACATCGTGTTCGAGGACACGGTGAACCAGGCGAACCCGATCAAGGGCCGCATCAACATGTCCAACCTCTGCTCCGAGATCCTCCAGGTCAACACCCCGACGACCTACAACGAGGACCTCTCCTACGCGGAGATCGGCAAGGACATCTCCTGCAACCTCGGCTCGCTGAACATCGCGCTGACGATGGACTCGCCCGACTTCGGCCGCACCATCGAGACCGCGATCCGCGGCCTCACCTCGGTGTCCGACCAGTCGCACATCACCTCGGTCCGCTCGATCGAGGACGGCAACGACAAGTCGCACGCCATCGGCCTCGGCCAGATGAACCTGCACGGCTACCTCGCCCGCGAGCGGATCCACTACGGATCCGAGGAGGGCATCGACTTCACCAACATCTACTTCTACTCGGTGCTGTTCCACGCCCTGCGCGCCTCCAACAACCTCTCCATCGAGCGCGGCACCACCTTCGAGGGCTTCGCCGACTCGAAGTACGCCTCGGGCGAGTTCTTCGACACCTACACGGAGAAGGAGTGGGCGCCGGCCACCGAGCGCGTCTCCCGCCTCTTCGCCGACTCGGGCATCGCGGTCCCCACCCGGGACGACTGGCGTGCGCTCAAGGCCTCGGTCATGGAGCACGGCATCTACAACCAGAACCTGCAGGCCGTCCCGCCGACCGGCTCGATCTCGTACATCAACAACTCGACGTCCTCGATCCACCCGATCGCGTCGAAGATCGAGATCCGCAAGGAGGGCAAGCTCGGCCGCGTCTACTACCCGGCGCCGTTCATGACGAACGACAACCTGGAGTACTACCAGGACGCGTACGAGATCGGCTACGAGAAGATCATCGACACCTACGCCGCCGCCACGCAGCACGTCGACCAGGGCCTCTCGCTCACGCTCTTCTTCAAGGACACGGCGACCACCCGCGACGTCAACCGCGCCCAGATCTACGCCTGGCGCAAGGGCATCAAGACGATCTACTACATCCGCATCCGTCAGCTGGCGCTCGAGGGCACCGAGCTCGACCAGTGCGTCTCGTGCATGCTCTAGAGCACGCAGCCCCACCCCCCTCCGCACGACCCATCCGCAGCAGCGAGAAGGAATCATGACTCCCCCCGAGAAGCTCAAGCTCGTCGACTCCGTCCAGGCGATCAACTGGAACCGGATCCAGGACGACAAGGACGTCGAGGTGTGGAACCGCCTCACGAGCAACTTCTGGCTGCCCGAGAAGGTCCCGCTGTCGAACGACATCCAGTCGTGGAACACGCTCACGCACCAGGAGCAGCAGCTCACCATGCGCGTGTTCACCGGGCTCACCCTGCTCGACACCGTGCAGGGCACCGTCGGCGCCGTCTCGCTCATCCCGGACGCGATCACGCCTCACGAGGAGGCCGTCTACACGAACATCGCGTTCATGGAGTCGGTCCACGCCAAGTCGTACTCCTCGGTGTTCTCGACCCTGTCGAACACCCAGGACATCGACGAGGCCTTCCGCTGGTCGATGGAGAACCCGAACCTGCAGAAGAAGGCGTCCATCGTGATGGACTACTACCGCGGCGACGACCCGCTGAAGCGGAAGGTCGCCTCCACGCTGCTGGAGTCGTTCCTCTTCTACTCGGGCTTCTACCTGCCGATGTACTGGTCCTCGCGCGCCAAGCTCACCAACACGGCCGACCTCGTGCGCCTGATCATCCGCGACGAGGCCGTGCACGGCTACTACATCGGCTACAAGTTCCAGAAGGGGCTCGAGCGGGTCGACCAGGCCAAGCGCGACGAGATAAAGGACTACACGTTCTCGCTGCTCTACGAGCTCTACGACAACGAGGCGCAGTACACGCAGGACCTCTACGACCAGCTCGGCCTGACCGAGGACGTCAAGAAGTTCCTGCACTACAACGCCAACAAGGCGCTGATGAACCTCGGCTACGAGCCGATGTTCCCCAAGCAGGTCACCGATGTGAACCCCGCGATCCTGTCGGCCCTCTCGCCCAACGCGGACGAGAACCACGACTTCTTTTCGGGCTCCGGCTCCTCCTACGTGATCGGCAAGGCCGTGAACACCGAGGACGAGGACTGGGACTTCTAGGCGTCGACACCACGTCCCGGCCTCCACGGCGAACGGCCCCTCCCCTCGCGGGTGAGGGGCCGTTCCTCGTCTCCGGGCGGCGGGCGGGCGCCGGGTCACCGCACCCGGCGAGGCGCCGCCCTGTCGCCGAGGCGCCGTCCTGTCGGCGGCGCCTCGGCGACACGTCGGTGTCTCGCGGAGCGGGGCCGGAGCGGCCGTCGTGCGCGCCTCAGAGGGCCAGGCGCATCAGCACCCGGGGGAAGCCGTCGAGCACCGAGGTCGTGTCCGCGGCCTTCTCGAAGCCGGCGCGCTCGAACAGCGAGCGCGTGCCGACGTACGCCATCGTCCGGTCGACCTCCGCACCGGCGTTGTCGACCGGGTAGCCCTCGATCGCCGGTGCCCCGTGGGCTCGGGCGAACTCGACGGCGCCCTCGAGCAGCGGATGCGAGATTCCGCGCCCGCGGAAGCCGGGCCGCACGCGCAGGCACCACACGCTCCACACGTCGAGGGCGTCCACGTGCGGGATGCGCCGGTTCGTCGCGTAGCTCGTGTCGGCCCGGGGGTGCACCGCCGCCCAGCCGACCACCTCGTCGCCGTCGTACGCGAGGACGCCGGGCGGAGGATCTTCCGCGACGAGCTCCCGCACCCGGGCGCCGCGAGCGGGACCGGCGAGAGCCCGGTTCTCGACGGGGGAGCGGAGCCGGTAGCTCAGGCACCAGCACACGCTCGCGTCGGGGCGCTTCGGGCCGACCATCGTCGCCAGGTCGTCGAAGACGGTGGCCGCGCGCACCTCGATCGTCATGGCGGCAGCCTTCCACCGTCGCGATGCGCGGACAAGCCGTTCAGAACTCAGGACGAACGACGAAGGACTCCCTCCCTGCCGCGGAATCGGGGTCGCGGCACCACGTTCGTCCGGCATCCTCGACGCCCTCCGCCGATTCACCACTCCGCCGGATGAATCGCACCAGCACCCCCTGTTGGACGGCGCCCAGGCGGGGCGCCTACCGTGGTCGAGGTATCCAGCGAAGGAGCACTCCCTGTGAAGCACGTCCCCCTCGGCACCTCCGGTGTCGACTCCCCGAACGTCGTCCTCGGCCTCATGCGCATCCCCGAGATGAGCGACGAGGCGATCCGCGGCCTCGTCGGCGCCGCCCGCGACTCCGGCATCGACTTCTTCGACCATGCCGACGTGTACGGCGGCGAGCTGCACCGCTGCGAGGAGCGCTTCGCCGAGGCGATGGCGCTGACCCCGTCGGAGCGCGAGCAGGTCGTCCTGCAGACCAAAGCGGGCATCGTCCCGGACGGCCCCTACTTCGACTTCTCGTACGAGCACCTGATCGCCTCGGTCGAGGGCTCGCTGAAGGCGCTGCGCACCGACTACGTCGACGTGCTGCTCCTGCACCGGCCCGACGCGCTCGTCGAGCCCGATGAGGTGGCCCGCGCATTCGACGAGCTGCACGCGTCCGGCAAGGTGAAGCACTTCGGCGTCTCGAACCAGACGCCGTACCAGATCGAGCTGCTGAAGAAGTCGCTGAACCAGCCGATCGTGGCGAACCAGCTGCAGCTCTCGATCACCCATGCGCCGCTGATCGCGCAGGGCGTCGCCTCCAACATGGTCGGCGAGGACCAGTCCGTCATGCGCGACGCCGGCATCCTCGACTACTGCCGCCTGAACGACATCACCGTCCAGGCCTGGTCGCCCTTCCAGGCGGGGTTCTTCACCGGCGTCTTCCTCGACAACCCGGCCTACCCCGAGCTGAACGCCGTCATCGACCGGCTCGCAGCGACGTACGGGGTCCCGGCGATCGCCGTGGCCACCGCCTGGATCACCCGCCACCCGGCGGGCATGCAGGTCGTGCTCGGCACGACGAACGAGCAGCGCGTGCGCGATGCGGCCCTCGGCTCCGATCTGCCGCTCACGCGGCCGGAGTGGTACGAGCTGTTCCGCGCGGCGGGCTACCTCATCCCCTAGAGCTCCCACCCCGGAGGAAATGCGCGTCGGCGCAGAGAGGCACGGACTCCCCGGAGTCCGTGCCTCTTCCCGTCCCCGCGAGACGCCGGTCGGAACGCCCGCCGCGGTGTGCCGTGGACCGAAGCGGCATCTCGCGGGGGAGGGGCGGGAATAGGAACGGCACCCCTGCGTTGAACTTGAGCGTAACCGACTCAACTTCCTCAGGAGGACAGGTGCCCGACAACTACAGCGAGGCCGGAGCGAGCTCGTTCGACGACTTCCTCGCCCGCTACCTCGACGGTGAGCGCGCCCGCGCGGCGCGGTCGATCGACCTCAGCCGATTCCTCACCGCCCGTACCCGCGACATCCTGCAGTCCGCAGGACGCTTCGCCCTCGAGCGCGGCCAGACCGAGCTCGACGCCCTGCACGTGCTCCGCGTGCTCATCGACGACGAGACCGTCTCGCAGGCCGTGCGCCGCATCGGCGTCGACCCCGCCGCCATCGCCACCGCCGCGGAGGCGCGCCTCCCGCAGGCCGACGAGGCCCACGCCTCGCAGAACGCGGCCACCATCACCCCCAGCGCGCAGCGCGCGCTGTTCCACGCCTACCAGGTCGCCCGCTCCAGCGGCTCGACCTACATCGAGCCCGAGCACCTCTTCTTCGCGCTCGTGCTCGGCCAGGACGCCCCCGCCGGGCAGGTCCTCGCCCGCGCCGGCGTCACCGCCGAGGCCCTCACCCAGGGCATGCGCGAGACCGAGGCCCCGCAGCAGCAGGAGGCGGGACAGCCCGCCTCCGACACTCCGATGCTCGACAAGTTCGGCACCGACCTCACCGCTCTCGCCCGCGAGGGCCGGCTCGACCCGGTCATCGGGCGCGCCGACGAGATCGAGCAGACCGTCGAGATCCTCAGCCGCCGCACCAAGAACAACCCGGTGCTCGTCGGCGAGGCCGGCGTCGGCAAGACCGCGATCGTCGAGGGCCTCGCCCGCGCGATCGTGGCGGAGGAGGTCCCCGAGCAGCTGCGCGGCAAGCGCGTGATCTCGCTCGACCTCCCCGGCATGCTGGCCGGCACCCGCTACCGCGGCGACTTCGAGGAGCGCCTCACCGGCACCATGGACGAGATCGCGGCGCACTCCGGCGAGCTGATCGTCTTCATCGACGAGGTCCACACCGTGGTCGGTGCGGGCGGCGGCGGCGAGGGCGGCATGGACGCGGGCAACATCCTCAAGCCGCGTCTGGCCCGGGGCGAGCTGCACCTCGTCGGCGCCACCACGCTCAAGGAGTACCGCACCATCGAGAAGGACCCGGCACTGGAGCGGCGCTTCCAGCCGGTCCGCGTCGGCGAGCCCGGCATCGAGGACGCGGTCGCCATCCTGCACGGCCTGCGCCCCGCCTACGAGGAGCACCACCGCGTGCGCTTCACGGACGAGGCCCTGCGCGCCTCCGTCGAGCTCTCGGCCCGGTACCTCACCGACCGCGTGCTGCCCGACAAGGCGATCGACCTGATCGACCAGGCCGGCGCGCGCCTCCGCCTCCGCCTCGGAGCCGGCGTCGACACCGGAGCTCTGCTCGAGCGTCTGGCGACCCTGGAGGCCGAAAAGAACGCGGCCGTCTCGGCCGAGCACTACGAGGAGGCGTCCCGCGTCCGCGACGAGATCAGCGCCGTGCAGGCGGAGCTCGACGCGGCCACCGGCAGCGCCCCCGCGGAGGCGGTCGTCGGCGAGACCGAGATCGCGGCCGTCATCGCCCGCGCCACCGGCATCCCGGTGTCGCGGCTCACGGAGGGGGAGCGCGAGCGCCTCGCCCACCTCGAGACCGAGCTGCACCAGCGGGTCATCGGCCAGGACGACGCGGTCACCGCGGTCGCCCGGGCCGTCCGCCGCAGCCGCACAGGCCTCGGCGACTCCTCGCGCCCGGTCGGCTCGTTCCTCTTCCTCGGTCCGACCGGTGTCGGCAAGACGGAGCTGGCGCGCACCCTCGCGGGCTCCCTCTTCGCCGATGAGCAGTCGGTCATCCGCTTCGACATGAGCGAGTTCGGCGAGCGTCACACGGTCTCGCGGCTGGTCGGCGCCCCTCCCGGGTACGTCGGCTACGACGAGGCCGGTCAGCTGACCGAGCGCGTGCGCCGGAACCCGTACTCGGTGGTCCTCTTCGACGAGATCGAGAAGGCGCACCCCGACGTGTTCAACCTGCTGCTGCAGGTGCTCGACGACGGGCGTCTGACCGACGGCCAGGGGCGGACGGTCGACTTCCGCAACACGGTGATCATCATGACCTCGAACCTCGGCTCGGAGTTCCTGGCCTCGCGGTCGGGTGCGCTCGGCTTCGTCGCTCAGAGCGACGCGTCTGCCGAGGGCTTCGCCTCGGAGAAGGACCTGCGCGATCGCGTCATGGGCCGTCTCCGCGAGGCGATGCGCCCCGAGTTCCTCAACCGGATCGACGAGATCGTCCTGTTCCGCCGCCTCGGCCGCAAGCAGCTGCGGGAGATCGTCGGCATCGTCCTCGACACCACGCGCTCCCGCCTCGCTCCCCGCGAGGTGACGCTCGAGGTGACGGAGGCGGCCGTCGACTGGCTCGCCGAGAACGGCTACGAGCCGCAGTACGGCGCCCGGCCCCTGCGCCGGCTCGTCCAGCGCTCCATCGACGACCGGATCGCCGACCTGTTCGTCAGCGGCGAGGTCTCCGACGGAGGCGCGGTCCGCGTCGACGCCGTCGCCGGCGAGCTGCTGGTGACCTCGGCCGCCGCCCTCCCGCTGGCCGCGTAGCCGGTCCCGCTCCGACCCCCGTCCCTCCTCCTTCCGCGAGACACCGCTCGTGACGACGGCACCGCCCGTCGTCGCGAGCGGCGCCCGCGGAGGGGGAGGGGCGGGGGTCTTCGCGTCCCCACGGCTTGCCACAGCGGTCCGGGCGGGATAGACACGAGAGCACGAGAACCGGAGGCACGATGTCGAACCCGCGCTACTACGACCCCGTGGGCAAGGCGGTCCGGGCGCTGCTCGTGCTGAGCCTCGTCTGCTTCGCCCTGGCGGTGGGCATGTTCGCCCTCGACATCGTCATGCCCGGCACCATGACGGACGAGCGACGGCCCTGGGCCGAGGCCAGCGGGGCGCTCGCCTCGTTCGGCGTGCTGGCCCTCATCGTCTACTTCGCGACCGTCGCGATCGTCGGCGCGATCCGGGGGCGAGGGCAGTAGCCCCGGCTCCGACGCCGTCGTCCGACAGGAACGCGTCCGGCCCGCGGGATCCGAGGATCCTCGCGGGCCGGACGCGTTCTCGCGAGCCGTCGGGCGCCGGTCAGGGGCACTTCTTCGCGGTGATCGTCACCTTCAGCGTGGCGTCCGGAGCGACGGGGGAGCCGCCGGCCGGCTCCTGCCCGGTGACCTGGCCGGCGTCGGGCGCCTTCGGGTCCTCGGCGCAGGCGAGCGTGATCTTCGTGAAGCCTGCGGCGCCGAAGGCGTTCTTCGCGGCCTCCAGGTCCTGGCCCGTCACGTTCGGCACGGTCTTCTGGTTGCCGGAGCTGGTGAACACGGTGATCGCGGTGCCGCGCGGGGCCGAGCCCGACGGGTCGGCGCGGGTGACCGTCCCGACCGCGGCGTCGCTCGCCTCCGTGCCGCCCTGCACGACGCCGAAGCCGGCCGCCTCGAGCTTGGCCTCGGCGTCGGCGGAGGAGAGCCCGACGACATCCGGGATGTCGACCTTCGGGACGACCTGCAGCGAGCCGTCGGCCTCCGGGAACGCCGTCCCGCCGTACGTCGCGTCGGCGGCGCGCATGACGACCGGCCAGATGCGGTGGCGCGCGGTGGCGGCGGATCCGGAGTCGAAGGAGTAGCGGCCGAGGCGCAGGTTCGCGTCGCCCTTCACGTTGAACACGCCGACGGCGGTCGCGACGCGGGTGCTCGCTCCGGTCATCCAGGTGGCCTTCGCGTCGTCGGTGGTGCCGGTCTTGCCGATCAGCGGAACGCCGTCGCCGGTGCGGGAGGCCACGGCCGTCCCGCCGCCGGTGAAGGTCGCCTGCAGCGCGACGGCCGCGGTGGCGGCGACGTTGCGGTCGATCGACTGGCGGCAGTTCGCCGGGGGCACCGGCTGGTCGGCTCCGGCGGAGTCGGTGATGCGGTCGATCGCGACTGGGTCGCAGGTCGTGCCGCCGGAGGCGATGGTGGCGAAGGCGCCGGCCATCGAGAGGGGCGAGACGTAGTTCGTGCCGAGCACCGACGACGGGTTGTGCTCGAGCTCCTCGCCGCTGCCCTGCTTCACGCCCATGTCGACCGCGGTGTCGCGGATGCCGCACAGGTCGAGCTCACGGGCCATGCCGACGAAGCCGGTGTTGAGGGAGGTCTTCGTGAAGGACACCGGGGTGCCGACCTCGCCGGTTCCGCCCTCGTCGTTCTTCGCGCTCGTCTCGTTGCTCGTGTCGGTGCCGCCGGAGACGCAGGAGTCCGTGAAGGTGCCCCAGGTGGACTTGCGCGTCCCGTCGACCGACTCGTTGATGCTGTGGCCCTCCTTCAGCCACTCCACCAGGGTGAAGAGCTTGTAGGTCGAGCCCGGCTGGATCCCGGAGGATCCGCCGTTGGCCCGATCGGTGCTGTAGTTCACGGCGCTGTAGGACGGGTCCGTCGTGAGGACGTCCGGATCCTGCGAGTACTTCTTGTTCTGCGTCATCGCGAGCACGCGCCCGGATCCGACCTCGACGCTGACCGAGACGGCTCCGACGTCGAAGTTCCAGGTCTGCGGGACCTGCGCGTCGACGGCGGCGACGGCCGCGTCCTGCAGGCCGACGTCGAGCGTCGTGTAGACGTCGAGGCCGCCGCGGCGGAAGTTGGTCCAGCGGGTGTCCTCGTCGGCGCCGAAGATCTCGTTGTTCTTCAGGACGTTGGTGACGTAGTCGCATAAGAAGCCCGCGTTGCCCGCGGTCGAGCAGCCGGTGCTGGGCTGGGTGATGCGGGGCTCGATCGGAGCGGCGACGGCGGCGTCGTGGTCCTCCTGCGAGATCTTCCCCTCCTCGAGCATCTTGCCGATGATGTAGTCGCGGCGGTCCTTGTTGCGGGCGTAGCCGTTCGCGGCGCCGTTGTCCGGGTTGTCGGGCTGGTCGATCCGCAGGACGGCCGGGTTGTTGACGATCGCGATGAGGCTCGCGGCCTGGGCGATCGAGAGGTCCGCGGCCGAGGTCGCGTAGTAGTAGTTCGCGGCGGTCTCGAGGCCGTAGGTGGTGCCTCCGAAGAACGCGATGTTGAGGTAGCCCTGGAGGATCTGGTCCTTCGTGTACTGCTTCTCGAGCCCGATGGCGAGCTTCATCTCGCGGAGCTTGCGCTCGGGAGAGGTCCGGGTGGCCTCGTCGATCGCGGCCGCGCGCTCGGCGTCGTCCGAGATGTTGCGGACGGCCTTCTCGACGAGGACGTTCTTCACGTACTGCTGGGTGATCGAGGATCCGCCCTGCACGTCGTTGCCGAGCACGTAGGTCTGCGCGACGGCGCGGAGCGTGCCGGGGAGGTCGACTCCGCCGTGGTCGTAGAAGCGGGGGTCCTCACCCGAGACGGCGGCGTCCTTGGCGGCCTGGGCGATGCGGTCGAGCGGCACCTCGACGCGGTTCTCGACGTAGAAGGAGGCGAGCAGCTGCGGGCCGTCGGAGCCGGTCGCGTAGATGTTGCTCTTCTCGGAGAGCTTGTCGACCTCGAGGTAGTCGGGCAGGCCGTCGAAGACGCCGATCGACTGGTTCGCGGCGACTCCGGCGAGCGCCACGGCCGGGGTGACGGTGGCGGTCACGAGGACTCCGGCCACGACGCTCATGCCCAGGAAGCCCACGATCGCCTTCACCACACCACCGGTGGTCCTTCTGTCGGACGCCAAACCTTCTCCTTCGCGAATCCCCCCGGATGCTGCGACGACCGCGGCCGACGCCCTGCACGCTCCGTGCGGCAGGTCAACCTCGACAGACTAACCCGAGAGCCCCCGAAGACGAAGGCCCGGCCAGAGGCCTGAAAAGACCCTGACCGCGACCCGGGGGACGGTGTTCCCTAGGCTGTCGGCATGGCGAGCCCCTCCTCCGACCCCGGACCGGCCGACGCGACGACCCCGGAGGCCGCTCCGGTCGCGCCCCCGCAGGCCGTCCCCGCACCGCCCACGGGCGCCCTCTCGTACGCTCTCGGCTTCCTCGCGTTCATCGGGATCCCGTTCCTCAGCCTGATCGTGGGCGGCATCGTCATGGCGTCCGTGTACCCCTCCGCCCGGAGGAAGGGCGGGCTCGCCGCCGAGAACGCGCGGAACGCGGCGAACTGGGGTCTGACGGTGATCCTGATCGGGGTCGTGACGCTCGGCGCGCACGTCGTGCTGCTCTTCGCCGCCTCCGACACCCCGCTCGCGAAGGACTTCTATCCGATCGGCATCCCGATCACGCTGTTCGCCGTGCTCTGGCTGGTGCACTTCGTGCTGATCATCTGCGGACTGGTGAAGGCGAACCAGCGCGAGGTGTTCCGTCCGCGCATCGCGATCCCGTTCCTCCGCCCGCCCGCGGCCTGAGCTCAGGCGCCGACGGGCCAGAGGTAGTCGAGCCCCGGCGGCGTGCCGGGGAACAGCGGGCCGTAGTGGTCCTCGTCCTTGGCCACGAGCTTCGAGCGGTGCGAGAGGTGCAGCCGCTCGTCGCCGAACCACGGCGGGAGCGGGTAGTCGCCGGTCAGGTAGGCGGCGAGATCCTCCGGGGCGGCGGCGAGGGCCTCCTCGGTCTTCACGAGGCACGTGTCGGCGAAGCCGCGCTCCGTCCACTCCGCGCAGGTCTCGCGCTGGTAGGTCATCAGCGCCGGCCGGTAGCCCCGCCACATCCGCGTGACGGGGTGGTTCTGCCAGCCGTACCCCGGGACGGTCAGCGCCCGCATGACCTGCAGCGTCTCGACGCGCTGCTTGCCGAGCCGCTTGCCGTCGAGGGCGCGGACGCTGCGGTGGAAGTCGGGGTAGGGGAGGAAGGTCTGCACGCCTCCCAGTCAACAGCGGCCCGTCTCCCTCCGGCCACCCTCCCGTCACGCCGATGTCGCCTGGCGTGCGTAGCGTCCGGGGCATGACCGGACTCCCCCTCCTCGCCACCGACGACGTGCAGCTGCGCTGGGCGCGGCCCGAGGTCCTCGACTCCGCCCGCCACCGGATGCTGCGCCTGCTCACCCTCGCCGAGCGCCTGCGCTACGAGGCGACGAGTCGGCGCGAGGTCCGGGACGGCTTCCTCCTCGGCCGGGTCCTCGTGCGCGAGCTTGCCGCCGAGACGCTCGGGATCGATCCCCTCGAGGTCGCCGTGGACGCGCGCTGCGAGCGCTGCTCCGGACCGCACGGCCGCCCGGTGCTCGGCGGCGAGCACCCGGCGCTGGAGCGGATGCGGATCAGCATCGCGCACTGCGACGGCGCGGTGGTCGCGGCGCTGGCGACCGGACGCGACATCGGGATCGACGCGGTGCGCGCCCGCACCGTCCGCGACCGCGTGGCCTCCGGGGCGACGACGGCGGAGCAGGTGCTCGCCGATCTGCGCTCGCAGGCGGTCGCGAAGGCCGACGGGCGTGGGACCTCGAGCGACGAGCCCGTCCGCTTCCGCACCAGGGAGGGTGCGACCGAGGCCTGGATCGAGGGCTCGAGCCGCTACTTCGCCGTCTCGGAGCCGACGGTCCACTCCGCGCTCGTCGTGGCGGTCGCGGTCGCTCAGGAGTGACCGCGGGGCGCGGTCCCCGGCCGTTGCGCTGGTCCGCGCCTAGGCGAACAGCGACAGCGTGATCGTCGAGCGGTAGGAGCCGGCCTCGACGTCCGGCTCGGCCAGCAGCCGCAGCTCGGCGTCGGCGCTCCAGGTGCCGGCCCCGCCGGCGGCTCCGAGCAGCAGCGCGTCGCGCAGGCCCGCGCCGCCCTCGAGGGAGGAGGCGACCGGATCGCCCGCGACGGCGCCGGTGCCGGTGATCAGGCGCGGGGTCCAGCCGAGGTGGTCGGCTCCGATCGAGGCGCTCGCGCCGGTGAGGGCGCTCGCCGAG
>NZ_PSUE01000031.1:0-37230 GCF_002931645.1 Rathayibacter sp. AY2B5
CGCCGTCCGGCGCGCGACGGCCCCGCCTCGCCGCCTCCCGCCGGCCGCTCGACGTCGTCGCCATCGCGGCGGCCGCCCTCGTCAACGAGCGCTACCTCGATCGGCGCTTCACCGTCCACCACCTCGCCGCCGAGCTGCGGATGCCCGCCCTGCTGCTGCGGCTGCGGTTCCGCCGCTGCTACGGGCTCGGCCTCGACGAGCACCTCGCCCTCCGCCGACTCGAGCTGGCCGCCGTCCTGATGGCGAGCACCCCCGTCGCTCTCGGCGGCCTCGACCGCATCGCCCGGGGCTCCGGCTACCGGGGCACCGCCGAGCTGGACCGCGACCACCGGAGGCACCGCCGGTCCTCCGCGCTGGCCGCCTGGTTCCGGGCCGCCCCGCGTCCCGAGCGCGAGCACCGGCCCGGCACCCGGCCCGAGGAGGAGCTGCTCGCCGCAGCGCCGGGCGCCGCGACGCCGGACCGCCCCAGCAGCGTCCGCTCGGCACCTGTCACCCCGCTGAGGCGCCGCGCCTGAGCCCGGCCGCGGAGCGGTACAGTGCCACGATGCGCACCTCCGGAACCCGCCGATGACGGCCGTCCGCTACGTCGCGATCGGCGATTCCTTCACCGAGGGCGTCGGCGACGAGCGGCCGGACGGCACCCCGCGCGGCTGGGCCGATCTGACGGCCGCGGGATGGGCGGCGGCCACGGGCGAGCGGATCGAGTACGCCAATCTCGCGATCCGGGGCCGGCTCATCGCGCCGATCCTCGCCGAGCAGCTCGAGCCCGCGCTCGCCCTGGGCCCGACCCACCTCTCCTTCAACGGAGGCGGCAACGACATGCTGCGCCCGCGCGCCGACATCGAGCGGATCGCCGACGCCTACCTCCGCGTGCTCGAGCGCTGCGACGAGCAGGGCGTCGTGCTGATCGCCCTGGCCGGCGCCGACCCGTCGCCGCGGCTCCCGCTCGGCTCTCTCATCCGCCGCCGCGGGGACGCGCTGACCGACGCCGTCCTGCGCCGGACGAGCCACCGGACCGACGTGGTCGTCGCCGACAACTGGCACGACCCCGCTTTCGCCGATCCGGAGCTGTGGTCGGAGGACCGCCTGCACCTCGGCCCGCGGGGACACCGGCGGGTGGCCGACCGGGTCCTGCGGGCGCTCGGGCTCACACCGCCCGCCGCGCTGCCCAAAGCTCCCGAGGCCGGACTCCGGCGCGGCGGAACCGTGCAGTACTACCGGCAGCACGTCGCGCCGTGGGTGCAGCGCAGGCTCACCGGCACGTCCTCCGGGGACGGCCGCGCCGCGAAGTACGCGGGCTTCGTGCCGATCGACCCGGTCTGACGCCTCCCCCGAGGAGCACGGCCCTCGTTCGACCGGCAGGGATCTCCCCTGAGGCGCTCAGCGGCGACCACTCGTGGCCGCTCGACGGCGTCGAGCGCTCAGTGCCAGCCGTACCGCGCCGAGAGCACCCGGGCGACGGCGTCGTACCGAGCGCGCTCCAGAGCTGCTCCTTCGCGGCGCATCCCGGCGGGGTGCACGCGGAACACGCGCTCCGGGTCGACCCAGCTGGGGCGCCCGTCCGGGTCCCAGCCGCCGGTGCCGACGGCCAGGTAGTCGGAGTGCTCCTTCGAGCTCAGCCGCACGGCGAGAACCGTCCCCGACTTCTCGACCGCGAGCACGAGCACCGGGCGGTCCTTGCCGCGGCCGTCGTCCTCCTCGTACGGCACCCAGGTCCAGACGACCTCGCCCGGGTCCGGGTCGCCGTCGGGCGTGGGCGCGTAGCCGAGGCGGACCCCGCGGAGCCGCGACGGGTCGACCTCGACGGTGCGGCCCACTCCGCTCGCGCCCGGCGTCGGCGCCGTCGTGCTCAGGTACGGGCGCTGCGGGCGGGGCCCGGCGTCCGGCCGCGGGGCGACCGCGCGGCCGAGGAGTCGGAGGAGCAGGGACACGACCGAGCGCGAGGAGGGCACTCCGGAACCCTAGCCCGGATCCGCGACCGCCCGCCCGCGGGGGCGCGCCCGGCGGTCGCCCGGCCCGGACGCGCCGACGGGGTGCCGGCTCCGGAGAGCCGGCACCCCGTCGGGTGCTGCGGATTAGGGGGTCAGTCCGCCAGGACGTAGCCCGCCTCTCCGTGGATGGCCGTGTCGATGCCGGCGATCTCGTCCTCGTTCTTCACGCGGAAGCCCATCGTCTTCTGAATGATCCAGCCGATGAGGAGCGTCATGACGAAGGAGTAGGCGAGGACGGTGAAGGCCGCGAGGGCCTGCTTGCCGAGCTGGCTCGCGTCGCCGGTGAGGAACAGGCCCACGCCGGTGCCGAAGAAGCCGATGTAGAGCGTTCCGATGAGGCCGCCGACCAGGTGCACGCCGACCACGTCGAGCGAGTCGTCGTAGCCGAGGCGGTACTTGAGGTCGATCGCCAGGGCGCAGACGGCGCCGGTGATGACGCCCAGGACGATCGCCCAGAACGGCGACAGGCTGGCGCACGCCGGGGTGATCGCGACGAGGCCCGCGACCGCGCCCGAGGCGGCGCCGATCGAGGTGGGCTTGCCGTCCTTGATCTTCTCGACGACGAGCCAGCCGAGGATCGCGGCGGCCGGAGCGGCGATGGTGTTGAGGAAGGCGACGGCCGCGATGCCGTCGGCGGCGAGCTCGGAGCCGGCGTTGAAGCCGAACCAGCCGAACCACAGCAGTCCGGCGCCCAGGAGCACGAACGGCGGGTTGTGCGGCTGGTGCGCGCCCTTGGTGAAGTTGACGCGCTTGCCGAGCACCAGGGCGAGGGCGAGGGCCGCCGCTCCGGCGTTGATGTGGACGGCGGTGCCGCCCGCGAAGTCGATCGCGCCGACGCCGTAGGCGATCCAGCCGCCGTCGACGACGGTGGCGTCGTCGCCGAGGGTGAAGTTGAAGACCCACGAGGCGACCGGGAAGTAGACGACGGTGGCCCAGACGCCGGCGAAGACCATCCAGGCGCCGAACTTCGCGCGGTCCGCGATGGCGCCGGAGATGAGCGCGACGGTGATGATCGCGAACGTCGCCTGGAACGCGGCGAAGGCCAGCGTCGGGAAGGCCGACGTCTGCTCGCCGAGCGCGTCGTTGTAGATGCCCTGCAGGCCGATCTGGGCGGTGTCGATGCCGAGGACGCCGTCGATGCCGACGAAGGTGTCGGTCCCTGCGGGGCCGGACGGGCCGTTGCCGAACGCGATCGCGTAGCCGTACAGGACCCAGAGGACCCCGATGAGGCCCATGGCTCCGAAGCTGAGCATCATCATGCTGATGACGCTCTTCGCACGCACCAGGCCGCCGTAGAAGAAGGCGAGCCCGGGGGTCATGAGCAGGACCAGCGCGGCTGCGATGAGCAGGAACGCGGTATTGCCTTGATCCATTGTTGAACCTCTCGTGAGTGTGCAGAGAAAAGCCCGGAGCGAGGACGCTGCGTCGGAGCACGGCCTGGAGACACGCGGGTGTCGGGTCACCTCGGGTAGCCGACAGTCTGGTGGCGCGAGGTTTCGTCCCGTGAGGCACCGCGTTTCGCGGAGGTTACGGCCGAGGCCCCTGTGTAAAAAGCGCGTTACGGCGCGCTGGCGGACGGCACGACGACGAGCCCGGGAACGCCGGGAGGAGAGCGGATCCGCCCCTAGGAGCGGGGCGCCATCGAGGTGAGCGCGATGAGCCGCGACATCGAGCGCAGGTACTTCTTGAGGTAGCCGCCGCTCAGCATGTCGCCGCCGAAGACCTCGTCGAGGGGCGTCCCGGAGGCGAGGACCGGGATCTGCGCGTCGTAGACCCGGTCGATGAAGGCCACGAGGCGCAGGGCGTCGGTCTGGTCGGTCAGAGCGGTGACGCCCCGGAGCACGATGGTGTCGACGCCGTCGATCACCTTGATGTAGCGGGAGGGGTGCACGGTGCCCAGGTGGTGCACGGCCTCCGCGAACGGGTCGTCGGTGACGACGGAGCCGGCGGGGGCGGCCGCGACGAGAGCGTCGATCTCCTCGTCGGTGCGCACCACGGCGTGGCCCTCGATGTCGCGGCGCCGGTAGTCGGTGCCGTCGATCCGCATCGTCTCGAAGTGGGCGGCCATCGACTGGATCTCGCGGAGGAAGTCCGCTGCGGCGAAGCGCCCCTCGCCCAGCGCGTTGGGCGGGGTGTTCGAGGTCGCGGCGATGCGGGTCCCGGAGGCGACCAGCTCGCCGAGGAGCCGCGTCATCAGCATCGTGTCGCCCGGGTCGTCCAGCTCGAACTCGTCGATGCACAGCAGCGCCGAGCCCTTGAGGAGCGAGACGGTCGCCGCGTAGCCGAGCGCGCCGACGAGCGCGGTGTACTCGATGAACGTCCCGAAGTAGGTGCGGCCCGGCACCGCGTGCCAGATCGCCGCGAGCAGGTGGGTCTTGCCGACGCCGAAGCCGCCGTCGAGGTACACGCCCGGCTTGACCGCGGGGGCCTTCTTCCGGCCGAAGCCCAGGAAGCCGCCTCCGCCTCCCTTGGATCCGCCGCCGGCGGCGAACGCGCGGAGAGCCTCCACCGCGTCGGCCTGCGAGGGGTACTCCGGGTCGGGACGGTAGCTCTCGAAGGTGGCGCCCTCGAACTGGCGCGGGGGCACCAGCGTCGACGCGATCTCGTGCCCGCTGATCTGGGGCGAGCGGGCGGTCAGGCTGCTCGTCGATCGGACGTCGTCGGGGCTCACTCGCGTCTCGCATCCTGCGCACGGCGGGGTCCGTGCGCTCAGTGGCGGCGGCCGCACCGGGCACGGAGCCGCCGCGGTTCTGTGTCGAACTCTTACGGCGCCCTCCGTGCGGCGTCGTCCGCGGACGCGTACTGTCGCTGAAGGGCGGGCTCCAGCGTAGCCCGCCGTGGAATCACGCCCGCGCTCCGCGCACCATCCTGGAGGTCCTCCTTGTCCGTCGAAACCGATCCGTCGCCGAAGTTCGCCTCCTACGCGCACCCCGAACGGCTCGTCAGCGCCGACTGGCTCGAGCAGCGCCTCGGCACTCCCGGTCTCGTCGTCGTCGAGTCCGACGAGGACGTCCTGCTCTACGAGACCGGCCACATCCCCGGCTCCGTCAAGATCGACTGGCACACCGACCTCAACGACCCGGTGCAGCGCGACTACATCGACGGCGCCGCGTTCGCCGCGCTCGTCGGCGGCAAGGGCATCGCCCGCGACACCACCGTCGTCGTCTACGGCGACAAGAACAACTGGTGGGCCGCCTACGCGCTCTGGGTCTTCACCCTCTTCGGTCACGAGGACGTCCGTCTGCTCGACGGCGGCCGCGACAAGTGGCTCGCGGAGGGCCGCCCGACGACCACCGACGCCTCCTCCCCGGAGCCCGCCGAGTACCCCGTCGTCGAACGCAGCGACGCCGAGATCCGCGCCTTCAAGGACGACGTCCTCGCGCACTTCGGCAACCCGCTGATCGACGTCCGCTCCCCGGAGGAGTTCACCGGGCAGCGCACCACGGCGCCGGCCTACCCGGAGGAGGGCGCCCTGCGCGCCGGTCACATCCCCAGCGCGCAGAACGTGCCCTGGGGCAGGGCCGCCGCCGAGGACGGCACCTTCCGCCCCCTCGACGAGCTGAACGGCATCTACCGCGAGGGCGCGGGGCTGAAGGACGGCGACTCCGTCATCGCCTACTGCCGGATCGGCGAGCGCTCCGCCCACACCTGGTTCGTGCTGACCCACCTCCTCGGCTTCGAGGGCGTCCGCAACTACGACGGCTCCTGGACCGAGTGGGGCAGCGCCGTCCGCGTCCCGATCGTGCAGGGCGCCGAGCCCGGCGAGGCCCCCGCGGCCCGCTGACGCGTCACGACGGAGGCCGGGAGCGCCGATCCGCCCGTCGACGGGCCGGATCCGGGCTCCCGGCCTCCGCTGCGACCGCCCGCCGCCCCTCCCCCGATGAGACACTGGACCGGATGACCGACACCACGCTCCCCGACGCTCTGCGCGACATCCGCGAGGAGTTCCTCGCCCTCGAGAAGCCGGAGCGCCTGCAGCTCCTGCTCGAGTTCTCGAATGAGCTCCCCGACCTGCCCGAGCGCTACCGCGACCACCCGGACCTCTTCGAGCGCGTGGAGGAGTGCCAGGCGCCCGTCTTCATCGTCGTCGACGTCGAGGGCGGGATCGTGCACCTGCACGCCACGGCTCCCCGCGAGGCGCCCACGACGCGCGGCTTCGCGTCGATCCTGGCGCAGGGCCTGGCCGGGCTCACCCCCGAGCAGGTGCTCGCCGTCCCCGACGACTTCCCGCAGACCATCGGCCTCTCGGAGGCGGTCTCGCCGCTGCGCCTGCGCGGCATGACCGCGCTCCTCGGCCGTACCAAGCGGCAGGTCCGCGCGCACCTGGCCGCATGATCCTCCGGCCGCTCGTCCCCGCGGGTCCGCCGATCGTGATCGGCGAGGAGGGCGCGCGAGCGGCGGTCGCGGACGCCTGGCGTCCCGACGAGGCGGTGCGCGTGCGCCTGAACATGATCGCGAGCGTCACCGGCTCCAGCACCGGCTCCGACGGCACCAGCGAGACGCTCACCAACCGCGTCGACCGCACGATCCTCGGAGTCGTCCGCGAGCAGGCCGACGTCGTCCTCGTCGGAGCCGCGAGCGTCCGCGCCGAGGGCTACCGCGTCCCCCGGCGGGTCCCGCTCGCCGTCGTCTCCGCCTCGGGCGATCTCGCCGGGCACCGCCTGGAGCTGCAGGAGGGCTCCCGGGTCCTGCTGCTGGTGCCGGAGTCGCGCGGCGCGGTGGAGGGGCTCCCCGCCGGCGTCGAGGTCGTCCCGGTCCCGTCCTCCTCGGAGCGGATCGGCGTCGACGAGCTCCTGGAGGCTCTCGCCGGGCTCGGCCTGCACCGCGTCGTCTGCGAGGGCGGCGCCTCGCTCTCGGGCCAGTTCCTCGCCTCGGGCCGGGTCGACGAGCTGTGCCTCACCACCTCGCCGCGCGTCGTCTTGCCGGGCCTCCCGGTCGCGACGGGCACGGCCGTCGTCGACGACGCCTACGCCCTGACGCTCCTGGCCGCGGACGATTCCGGGGCCGTCTACGCCCGCTGGAGCCGCACGCGCTGAGAGCCGCCCACCCGGCGTGCCTCCGCGTCCCGGGCGCGTCGGAACCCTAGTCTGCGACCGTGCCCGAATTCCCAGCGTCGTCCCAGCTCCCCGAGGAGTTCCGGGTCGCGACGGAGTCGATCCGCGCCGCTGCCACGCGCGCCGAGCTCACCGTGTCCGAGATCGCCTCGCCGTCGGGTCTCGCGCCCTGGGCCCTTGCCCTGTCGGGCGACGTCGCGCCGCACGCGCACGGACGCGACTCCGAGCTGGGCACGGGGCGCTTCATCCTGCTCTACGACCCCGAGGAGCCCGAGCAGTGGGGCGGCCCCTTCCGTGTCGTCTGCTTCGCCCAGGCCCCGCTCGAGGTCGAGATCGGCACCGATCCGTTCCTCGCCGAGGTCGCCTGGTCCTGGCTCATCGACGCCCTCGGGGCGCGGGGCGCCTCCTATTCCGCCGCGTCCGGCACGGCCACCAAGGTGCTCTCCACCGGTTTCGGCGAGCTGGCCGCTCAGGGGGACGGTGCGCAGATCGAGATCCGCGCCTCCTGGAGCCCGGATGATGCGCAGCTCGCCGCTCACGTGGAAGGGTGGGGGGAGCTGTTGTGCATGCTCGCGGGTCTCCCGCCCGTATCGAGCGACGGTGTGACCCCGCTCGCCTTCCGACGGAACAACCGTGACTGATTACCGTGTCCTCTCCACGCCCGACGAGTTCCTCGCCGCGGTCGACGCCCTCGCCGCCGGCGAGGGCCCCGTCGCCGTCGACGCCGAGCGCGCCTCCGGCTTCACCTACTCGCAGCGCGCGTACCTGATCCAGGTCTACCGGCGCGGCGCCGGCGCGTTCCTCTTCGATCCCCCCGCCATCGGCCGGATGGACGCCCTGCAGGCGGTCATCGGCCAGGAGGAGTGGGTCCTCCACGCCGCCAGCCAGGATCTCGCCTGCCTGCGCGAGGTGGGCCTGGACCCGGTGCGGATCTTCGACACCGAGCTCGCCGCCCGGCTCCTCGGACTGCCCAAGGTGGGCCTCGGCGCCGTCGTCGAGGACCTCCTCGGCATCCACCTGGCCAAGGAGCACTCGGCCGCCGACTGGTCGACCCGTCCCCTCCCCCAGAGCTGGCTCGTCTACGCCGCGAAGGACGTGGAGCTCCTCGTGGACCTCCGCGACCGCATGGAGGAGATGCTCATCGCCGCGCGGAAGACGCGCATCGCCCGCGAGGAGTTCGAGGCGACGCTCGCGCGCGCCCCGAAGGCGGTCCCGCCGGATCCGTGGCGCCGCCTCTCCGGCATGCACTCGCTCCGCGGCCCGCGCCCCCTCGCCGTGGCGCGCGAGCTCTGGCTGGCCCGGGACGCGTTCGCCCGCGAGCGCGACATCGCTCCCGGCCGCCTGATCCCCGACTCCTCGATCATCGCGGTCGCCCGCAACATCCCGACCAGCATCGGCCAGCTCTCGGGCCGCCGCGATTTCACCGGCCGCGCCAGCCGCGGCGAGGTCGAGCGCTGGTGGGCCGCGATCGAGCGCGGGACGACGACCGAGGACCTGCCGAGCCCGACCCGCCCGGCCGCCGACACGCTCCCCCCTCCGCGCGCGTGGGGCGATCGCAACCCGGCCGCCGACGCGCGCCTGAAGGCGGGACGCGCCGTGGTCACCGAGATCGCGGAGCTGCTCTCGCTCCCGGTCGAGAACCTGCTCACGCCGGAGCTGCTGCGCCGGGTGGCCTGGAACCCGCCCGAGCCGCTGACCGCGGAGTCGGTCGCCGCGGAGCTCACCCGCGCCGGCGCCCGCGCCTGGCAGGTCGAGGCCACATCGGGCTCGATCGCCACCGCGTTTGTCGAAGCGGCCCAAGCGCCGGCCGAGGGCACCGAAACCCCTTCGTAGGAAGCGGCAAAGGATTCCGGCTGCGCGGTGCCGGTTCCTACGATCGACGGCGACCGTGAGTTCCTGGGAGGCATTGTGGCCGAGAGATCCGAAGTCGTGTTCGTCGACGGAGTCCGTACTCCGTTCGGGCGTGCCGGCGAGAAGGGCATGTACTGGCAGACCCGAGCCGACGACCTCGTCGTCAAGGCGATGATCGGTCTGCTGGAGCGCAACGGCGCGCTGCCGAAGGAGCGGGTGGACGAGGTGGCGATCGCCGCCACCACCCAGCAGGGCGACCAGGGCCTGACCCTCGGCCGCACGGCAGCGCTGCTCGCCGGGCTGCCGAAGTCGGTGCCCGGCTTCGCCATCGACCGCATGTGCGCCGGAGCGATGACCTCGGTCACCGCGACCGCGGGCGGCATCGCGTTCGGCGCCTACGACGTGGTCCTCGCCGGCGGCGTGGAGCACATGGGCCGGCACCCGATGGGCTTCGGCGCCGACCCCAACCCGCGCTTCCTCTCCGAGCGCCTCGTCGGCGAGGACGCGCTCAACATGGGCCGCACGGCGGAGCGGATCCACGACCGCTTCCCGCACCTGACGAAGGAGCGCGCCGACCACTACGCCCTGCGGAGCCAGCAGAAGCTCGCCGCCGCGTACGCCGCCGGCAGCGTCCAGCCGGACCTCGTCCCCGTCGCCACGCGCAGCGCCGCGGGCTGGGGCCTCGCGACCGCCGATGAGGCACCGCGCCCCGAGACGACCCTCGAGGGCCTCGCGGGCCTGCGGACTCCGTTCCGCCCCCATGGCCGGGTGACCGCGGGCAACTCCTCCGGGCTCAACGACGGAGCGACGGTGTCGCTCCTGGCCAGCGCCGACGCCGCGCAGGAGCTGGGCCTGTCCGCGAAGATGCGGATGGTGAGCTTCGCGTACGCCGGCGTCGAGCCCGAGATCATGGGCATCGGCCCGGTTCCCTCGACCGAGAAGGCGCTCCGCAAGGCGGGCCTGGGCATCGAGGACATCGGGCTCTTCGAGCTCAACGAGGCGTTCGCCGTGCAGGTGCTCTCCTTCCTCGACCACTTCGGCCTCGACGACGACGACCCGCGCGTCAACGAGTACGGCGGAGCGATCGCGATCGGCCATCCGCTCGCCTCCTCCGGGGTCCGGCTGATGATCCAGCTGGCCCGGCAGTTCGAGTCGCACCCCGAGGTCCGCTACGGCGTGACGGCCCTCTGCGTCGGCCTCGGCCAGGGCGGCACGGTGATCTGGGAGAACCCGCACTACGACGGCAAGCGCGGACGACGGAAGGGACGCTGACCCATGCTCGACGGATTCGAGAACCTCGTGGACCTCGCCGAGGGCGAGGTCGTCACCCACTCCTACGTCCGCGACGTGCCGCTGCCCAGCGGCCGCACGCTCGCCCTGATCACGCTCGACAACGACCGCGACCACACCCGCCCCAACACCTTCGGGCCGGCGTCGCTCTTCGAGCTGGCGGACGTCCTCCTGGCGCAGAAGGAGCGCGCCTCGCGCGGCGAGATCCAGGCGGTCGGCATCACCGGCAAGCCGTTCATCCTCGCCGCGGGAGCCGACCTCAGCAAGGTCGGGGCCATCCCGAGCCGTGAGCTCGGCCGCCAGCTGGCGCGCCTGGGTCACCGCACGCTGGGGATGCTGGCCGAGCTGGGCGTGCCGTCCTTCGCCTTCATCAACGGCCTCGCCCTGGGCGGCGGCACCGAGATCGGCCTGAACGCCGACTACCGCACCGTCGACTCCTCCATCCCCGCGCTCGGGCTCCCCGAGGTCTTCCTCGGCATCATCCCCGGCTGGGGCGGCGCGTGGCTCCTGCCGAACCTGATCGGCATCGAGAACGCCCTCAAGGTCGTCGTCGAGAACCCGCTGAAGAACAACCGCACGCTCAAGGGCCAGGAGGTGTTCGACCTCGGCATCGCGGACGCGATCTTCCCGCCCGCCGCCTTCCTCGAGGACTCGCTCCGCTGGGCCGACGGCGTGATCGGCGGCTCCGTGAAGGTGGAGCGGCCGAACGCACCCGGCAAGCTGGAGCGGCTGGTCAAGTGGGACGTCGCGATCTCGATCGCTCGCAAGCAGCTGGAGTCGCGGATCGGCACGGTCGCGGCGTCTCCGTACCGCGCGCTGGAGCTTCTCAAGGCCGCGAAGAACACCACCCGCGAGGAGGGCTTCGCCGCCGAGGACGAGGCGCTGGCCGACCTGATCTCGGGCGACCAGTTCCGCGCGAGCATCTACGCGTTCGATCTGGTGCAGAAGCGCGCCAAGCGTCCCGCGGGAGCGCCCGACAGGGCGCTGGCCAAGCCCGTCACCAAGGTCGGGGTCGTCGGCGCGGGCCTCATGGCCTCGCAGTTCGCGCTGCTCTTCCTCCGCCGCCTCCAGGTGCCGGTGGTCATCACCGACCTCGACCAGGAGCGGGTCGACAAGGGCGTCGCGGGCATCCGCGCCGAGATCGATGCGCTGCTGGCGAAGGGGCGCGTCTCTCCCGACGACGCGAACCGCCTCCGGGCGCTGATCACCGGCACGACCGATCGCTCCGACTTCGCCGACGCCGACTGGGTGATCGAGGCGGTCTTCGAGGAGCTGTCGGTGAAGCAGGAGGTCTTCGCCGACATCGAGCGCTACGTCTCGCCCACGGCGGTGCTCGCGACCAACACCTCGTCCCTCTCCGTCGAGCGCATCGGCGAGCGGCTGGAGCACCCGGAGCGCCTCGTCGGCTTCCACTTCTTCAACCCGGTCGCGGTCATGCCGCTGATCGAAGTGGTCCGGACGCCGCACACCGACGACGAGACCCTCTCGACGGCGATGGTCACCGCCGCGAAGCTCAAGAAGAACGCCGTCATCACGCGCGATACCCCGGGCTTCGTGGTGAACCGCGTGCTGGCGAAGGTCCTGGGCGAGGCGATGCACGCGGTCGACACGGGCACTCCCTTCGAGATCGTCGAGCAGTCGCTGGCTCCGTTCGGCCTGCCGATGACCCCGTTCGAGCTGCTCGAGCTGGTGGGCCTCAAGGTCGGCGCGCACGTGCTCGACACCCACCACGCCGCGTTCCCCGACCGCTTCTTCGACAGCCCCAACCTGCACCGCCTCGCCGAGCTCGGCCACGTCTTCGAGCGCGACGCGAAGGGGCGTGTGAAGGGCGTCGACAAGCGCGCGGTCGCGATCGTCGCCGGGGGCACGGAGCCGATGACGGCCGAGCAGCTGCGGCTGCGCGTCGAGACGGGTCTCGCGGACGAGGTCAAGCGGATGCTGGACGACGACGTCGTGCACGCCGCGGAGGACATCGACCTCTGCCTGATCCTCGGCGCGGGCTACCCGTTCCAGATGGGCGGGCTCACGCCCTACCTCGACCGGGTCGGCGCGAGCGAGCGGGCGTTCGGGGACACGTTCCACCACCCCGCGATCCGCGGCGTCGACTGACGCGGAGTGCAGTGACGCGGAAGGGGCGCCGGATCTGATCCGGCGCCCCTTCCGCGCGTCGCCTGCGGGACGGGTCCCGACGGACGATCAGTCGCTGCGGGCGTCGTCCCGGGCCTCGACCTCGTCCGGGAGCGGACGGGCGACCGGGATCTTGCTGCCCAGCACCTGCGCGACGACGTCGCGGGCGATGTGCTGGGGAGTGAGCCCGACGTCCTCGAGGATCTCCTCGCGCTTCGCGTGGTCGAGGAACTGGTCGGGCAGCCCGAGCTCTGTCACCGCGGTGTCCACGCCGGCCTCGCGCAGGTCCTGGCGGATGCGCGTGCCGATCCCGCCGACGCGCACCCCGTCCTCGATCGAGACGACGATGCGGTGCTCGCGGGCGAGCTCGATGATGCTGGTGGGCACGGGCACGACCCAGCGGGGGTCGACGACGGTGGCTCCGATGCCCTGGGCCGCGAGCCGCTGAGCGACCTCGAGACCCATCGCGGCCATCGGCCCGACCGTGACCAGCAGCACGTCCTTGCGCTCGGCGCGGGCGAGCACGTCGACTCCGTCGCCGAGGCGCTCGACGGCGTCGATCTCGTCGCCGACGCTCCCCTTCGAGAAGCGCACCACGGTCGGCGCGTCGGTGACGCCCACGGCCTCGCGCAGCTCCTCGCGCAGACGCACGGAGTCGCGCGGAGCGGCGAGGCGGATGTTCGGGACGACCTGCAGGATCGCCAGATCCCACATGCCGTGGTGGCTCGGACCGTCGGGCCCGGTGACTCCGGCGCGGTCCAGTACGAAGGTGACGCCCGCGCGGTGCAGTGCGACGTCCATCAAGACCTGGTCGAAGGCGCGGTTCACGAAGGTGGCGTACAGCGCGACGACCGGATGCAGCCCGCCGAAGGCGAGACCGGCGGCCGAGGTCACGGCGTGCTGCTCCGCGATGCCGACGTCGAAGACGCGCTCCGGGTACTTCTCCGCGAGGCGGTCGAGACCGACGGGCCGGAGCATGGCGGCCGTGATGCCGACGATCGTCGGCTCCTGGTCGGCCAGGGTGACGATCTCCTCGGCGAACACCGAGGTCCACGATCGGGCCCCGGCCGCGCTCAGCGGCTCGCCCGTCTCGGGGTCGATCTGCCCGACGGCGTGGAACTGGTCGGCGAGGTCGTGCACGGCCGGACCGAAGCCCTTGCCCTTCTGGGTGATCGCGTGGACGATGACCGGCTGGCCGTAGTCCTTCGCCTGCTGGAGGGCCTCCTCCATCGCCGTCAGGTCGTGTCCGTCGATCGGCCCCAGGTACTTGATGTCGAGGTTGGAGTAGAGCGCCTCGTTGTTGATGAAGCGGCTGAGGAAGCCGTGGAGCCCGCCGCGCACGCCGCGGTAGACGGCGGCGGCGGGGCCGCCCAGCCGCTCCGAGACGGCCCGGGAGCCGCGGTGCATCGTGCGGTAGGTCGGCCGCGTGCGGACGCCGTTGAGGAAGCGGGCCATGCCGCCGATGGTCGGGGCGTAGGAGCGCCCGTTGTCGTTGACCACGATGACCAGCCCGCGGGAGTTGTCGTCGCTGATGTTGTTCAGCGCCTCCCAGGTCATGCCGCCGGTGAGGGCGCCGTCGCCCACGACCGCGACGACGTGGCGGTCGGTCTGACCGGTCATCGTGAAGGCGCGGGAGATGCCGTCCGCCCAGGACAGCGAGCTGGAGGCGTGCGAGCTCTCGACGATGTCGTGCGGCGACTCCCTCCGCTGCGGGTAGCCGGCGAGGCCGCCGCGCTGCCGGAGCTTCGAGAAGTCCTGGCGACCGGTGAGCAGCTTGTGGACGTAGGACTGGTGGCCGGTGTCGAACACGATCGCGTCGTGCGGCGAGTCGAAGACCCGGTGGATCGCGATGGTCGTCTCGACGACGCCGAGGTTCGGCCCCAGGTGGCCGCCGGTCTTCGAGACCTCGCGCACGAGGAAGTCGCGGATCTCCTGCGCCAGCGTCTCGAGCTCGGCCGCGGTCAGGCGATCGAGATCGCGAGGACCGCCGATGGTCTCGAGAACAGCCATGCGCGCCGCCTTCCGGGGTCGTGAGCGAGGTGGGGACGTCTCCCGAGTCTACGCACGGGGCCCCCGGGAACGCGTGTGCGCCTCCCCCGCAGGGAAGGCGCACACGCTCTGCGGCTGATCTAGACGAGCGAGCGCAGCACGTACTGCAGGATGCCGCCGTTGCGGTAGTAGTCCGCCTCACCGGGGGTGTCGATGCGGACGACCGCGTCGAACTCGACGGTCTGCTTGCCCTCGGCCGAGTGCTCGGTCGGCTCGGCGACGACGTGGACCGTCTTGGGGGTGACGCCCTCGTTCAGCTCCTCGATGCCCGAGATGCTGATCGACTCGGTGCCGTCCAGGCCCAGCGACTCCCAGCTCTCGCCCGCGGGGAACTGCAGCGGGACGACGCCCATGCCGATGAGGTTCGAGCGGTGGATGCGCTCGAAGCTCTCGACGATGACCGCCTTGACGCCCAGCAGGCTCGTGCCCTTGGCCGCCCAGTCGCGCGACGAGCCGGAGCCGTACTCCTTGCCGCCCAGGATGACGAGCGGGGTGCCCTCGGCCTGGTAGTTCTGCGACGCGTCGTAGATGAACGACTGCGGGGCGTCCGGCTGCGTGAAGTCGCGGGTGTAGCCGCCCTCCACGCCGTCGAGCAGCTGGTTGCGCAGGCGGATGTTCGCGAACGTGCCGCGGATCATCACCTCGTGGTTGCCGCGGCGCGAGCCGTAGGAGTTGTAGTCCTTGCGGTCGATGCCGTGCTCGTCGAGGTAGCGGCCGGCGGGGCTGTCGGCCTTGATCGAGCCGGCGGGGCTGATGTGGTCGGTCGTGACGGAGTCGCCGAGCTTGGCGAGCACGCGGGCACCGGCGATGTCGGTGACCGGGGTCGTCTCCATCGTCATGCCGTCGAAGTACGGGGGCTTCCGCACGTAGGTCGACGACTCGTCCCACTCGAAGATCGAGCCCTCGGGGGTCTGCAGCGCGCGCCAGCGCTCGTCGCCGTCGAACACGCCCGCGTACTGCGTGTCAAACATCGACTTGTCGATCGACGAGTCGATCGTCGCCTGCACCTCGGCCGCGTCGGGCCAGATGTCCTTGAGGAACACGTCGTTGCCGTCGGAGTCGGTGCCGAGCGCGTCGACCTCGAAGTCGAAGTTCATCGAGCCGGCGAGCGCGTAGGCGATGACGAGCGGGGGGCTCGCCAGGTAGTTCATCTTCACGTCCGGGTTGATGCGGCCCTCGAAGTTGCGGTTGCCCGAGAGCACGGCGGTCACGGCGAGGTCGTTGTCCTGCACCGCGGCCGAGATCTCCTCGAGCAGCGGGCCGGAGTTGCCGATGCAGGTCGTGCAGCCGTAGCCGACCGTGTAGAAGCCGAGCGCCTCGAGCGACTCGGTCAGACCGGCCTTCTCGTAGTAGTCGGTGACGACCTTCGATCCGGGCGCCAGCGTGGTCTTGACCCACGGCTTGGCCTTCAGGCCCTTCTGCGCCGCGTTGCGGGCCAGCAGGCCGGCCGCGAGCATGACGGACGGGTTCGACGTGTTGGTGCACGAGGTGATCGCCGCGATCGCGACGGCGCCGTGATCGATCGTGAAGGTCCCGCCCTCGCCGAGCTCGACCGTGGTCGGCTTGGAGGCGGTCGCCGGCGCGTGCGAGCGGTGGGTGTGCTCGTGGCTGCTGTGCTCGTCCTGCGGCTGCAGCTCTCCGGGGTCGGAGGCGGGGAACGACTCCGCGATGGTCAGGTCGACGATGTCGTGCGAGACGTCCGCGTAGTTGGTGAGGTCCGACTCGAACTGCGTCTTGGCGGACGAGAGCTCGATCCGGTCCTGCGGGCGCTTCGGGCCGGCGATCGAGGGGACGACGGTGCCGAGGTCGAGCTCGAGGTACTCGCTGAAGACCGGCTCGACCGCGGGGTCGTGCCAGAGCTTCTGCAGCTTGGAGTACTGCTCGACGAGGGCGATCTGCTCGTCGCTGCGGCCGGTGAGGCGCAGGTAGTCGAGGGTCACGTCGTCGATGGGGAACATCGCGGCGGTGGAGCCGAACTCGGGGCTCATGTTGCCGATGGTGGCGCGGTTGGCGAGCGGCACCGCGGCGACGCCGGCCCCGTAGAACTCGACGAACTTGCCGACCACGCCGTGCTTGCGCAGCATCTGCGTGATGGTGAGCACGACGTCCGTCGCGGTCACGCCGGTCGGGATCGAGCCGGTGAGCTTGAAGCCGACGACCTTCGGGATGAGCATCGAGACGGGCTGGCCGAGCATCGCGGCCTCGGCCTCGATGCCGCCGACGCCCCAGCCGAGCACGCCGAGGCCGTTGACCATCGTCGTGTGCGAGTCGGTGCCGACGCAGGTGTCGGGGTAGGCGCGCAGCGCGCCGCCCACCTCGCGGGTCATGGTGACGCGGGCCAGGTACTCGATGTTGACCTGGTGCACGATGCCGGTTCCGGGCGGGACGACCTTGAAGTCGTCGAAGGCGGTCTGGCCCCAGCGGAGGAACTGGTACCGCTCGCCGTTGCGCTCGTACTCGAGCTCGACGTTGCGCTCGAGCGCGTCCTCGGTGCCGAAGAGGTCGGCGATGACGGAGTGGTCGATGACCATCTCGGCGGGCGCGAGCGGGTTGATCCGGTTCGCGTCGCCGCCCAGGGCAGCGACGGCCTCGCGCATGGTGGCGAGGTCGACGATGCAGGGCACGCCGGTGAAGTCCTGCATGACCACGCGGGCCGGCGTGAACTGGATCTCGGTGTCGGGCTCCGACTCCGGGACCCACTCGCCGAGGGCGCGGATGTGGTCGGCGGTGATGTTCGCGCCGTCCTCCGTGCGGAGGAGGTTCTCGAGCAGCACCTTGAGGCTGAACGGGAGCTTCTCGTGACCGGGGACCCGGTCGATGCGGAACACCTCGTAGTCGGTCGAGCCGACCTTCAGGGTGTCTTTCGATCCAAAGCTGTCTACCGCGGACACGTCGCCCTCTCCTTCGCTGACTGCAGCGTCCGCCGACGGGCGGAGCCGCTCTCCGTCCTCATCTTGACGACCGCGCACAGCGGCCTGCCACCAAGGAGGACCTAACTCCTCGACGCCGAGGCGCCCGGTCGACCTCGCCGCGACGGTGCGGGGAGGCGAGCGCTATTTATCTCGACGTCGAGACAATTCTATGCACGATCCGGAGCATCGCCCGCATCGGCGCGCTCGTCGGCTCCGCGGTACTCGGCCCGGACGGCGAGCACGGTGAGCACCAGCAGCGGCGCGTACAGGGGCAGGCCCAGCGCCAGCTTCCAGATGCCCAGCGCCGTGGTGTCCTCGGCGAGGAACAGCGGGTACTGCACGGCCAGGCGCAGGAGGAAGAGCCCCGCCCACGCGAGGGTCAGGGCGCCGAAGAGGCGGCGCTTGCGCCGATCGGATCGCCAGGCGGTGCCGTCCCCCATCAGGAAGCCGGCGGCGACGCCGATCAGGGGCCAGCGCACGAGGACGGAGAGGAGGAAGACGAGCCCGTAGACGAGGTTGGTGAGCAGCCCCAGGGCGAAGTTGTCGACGCCCCGCCCGGTGAACAGCGCCAGTGCGGCCGAGACCACCACGGCGAGCAGTCCGCCGACGGCCTGGATCACCGGCGTCCGGCCGAGCACCCGCGCCACCGTGAACGCCACGGCGAGCCCGACGGATGCGACCAGCGAGAGCACGAGCTCCGAGGTGACCGTGTAGAGCAGGACGAAGGCGATGCCGGGCACGACGGCCTCGAGGATCCCCCGGACGCCGCCCATGGTGCGCAGCAGCGCCTTCCCGTCGAACGGCTCGCCGTCGGCGACCGCGCCGAGTCCCGAGCGGCGGGCGGCCTGCGCGATCGCGTCGCCGACCTCGGGCCGGACCGGCTCCTCCGATCGGGCCGGGTCCTCGGGCCGCACCGGCTCCATGCCGGTCAGCTCGCGCTCTGCTGGGTCTGGCTGCCGGTCGGCACCTTCAGCGGGATCAGGTCGCGCGGAGGCATCGGGCCGCTGCCGCGGACCACGACGATGCTGCGGAAGAGCTCCTCGACCGAGGCGGCCGCCTGCTCGTCGACGGCTCCGGCTCCGGCGATCACGCCGCGGAGGAACCAGCGCGGACCGTCGACACCGACGAACCGGGCGACGCGGGTCTGGCCGCCGGCGATCGGGAGCTCGGCGACGAGCTCCGGACCGAAGACGCCGTCGCGCTCCGTCGTCGATCCGCCCTGACGGCCGATCTGCTCGGCGATCTGGCCGCGGATCTCGTGCCAGAGGCCCGAGGAGCGCGGCGCGGAGAAGGGCTGCACCTGCAGCGTCGACCCGGCGTAGTCGAGGCCGACGGCGATGACGCGCTTGGTCCCCTCCTCGACCTCGAGGCGGATGTGCATGCCCTCGCGGGGAAGCACCTTCACCCCGCCGAGGTCGATGTAGGGGCGGACCGGGTTGGCCTCGCGCTCGTCCAGGGGCCCGGCCTCCGCGCGGTCCTCCGGCGCCGACTTCTCGAAGTCCTGCTGGACGGGCTCGGCGGCCTCGCCGGTCGTGGACTGGATGTCGCTCATGCGCTCTCCTCGTGGATTCTGGTCTCCTGGGCGCCGGCGGCGTACCCGGTGGATCCGAAGCCGCCCGTGCCGCGGACCGACTCGGGAAGCTCGTCGACGGCCGTGAACCTCGCCTGGACAACGGGGACGATCACGAGCTGCGCGATCCGGTCCCCCGCCGAGACGCGGTACGTCTCGCGGCTGTCGGTGTTGAGCAGCGCCACCCGGATCTCGCCGCGGTAGCCCGCGTCGATCGTTCCGGGGGCGTTGACGACGGTGATGCCGTGCCTGAAGGCCAGCCCGCTGCGGGGGACGACGAAGCCGGCGTGGCCCTCCGGGAGGGCGACGGCCACCCCGGTGCCGACGGAGGCGCGCTCACCGGGGGCGAGCACCACGTCCTCCGTCGAGTGGAGATCGGCTCCCGCGTCGCCCGGACGGGCGTAGGAGGGGAGCCGGTCCGCGGTGATCGGGACGTCGACGGTTGCAGGCACGTGACGAGGGTAGACCAAACGTCTGATCCAATAGGGTCATGCCGTCCTACCGAGAGAGGCTGTGGCCCGCGCCCTGGCTCTTCGTCGCCACCGCCCTCGTGATCCCCGCCAGCATCCTGGTGTTCGCGCCCATCGACCTCGCGGTGGGGGTGATCGTCGCGGTCGTGCTGTACGCGGGCTGCGTGCTGTCGCTGCTGGCCCTCTCCCCCGTGATCGAGGTGGCGGAGGGTGAGCTGCGCGCCGGCCGCGCGCACATCCCGCTGGACCTCGTGGGCGAGCCGTCCTCCTACTCGGGGGACCAGGCGTTCGCCGAGCGCGGGACGCGCCTGGACGCGCGGGCGTACCTGGTCATCCGCGGCTGGGTGAAGGAGGTGGTGCGGGTCCCGATCGAGGATCCGGCCGACCCGACGCCGTACTGGCTGGTCTCCACCCGCCGCCCGGACGACATCGTCGCCGCGATCCGGGGATCACGGCGACGGAGCGGTCGTCCTTCGGAGCCGGGAGGCGCTTAAGCGGCGCACTCCAGGCAGATCGGTCCGAGCTTCTCCTCGTGGTCGATCTGCGAGCGGTGCTTCACGAGGAAGCAGCTCACGCACGTGAACTCGTCCGCCTGGGGCGGAAGGACCACGACGTCCAGATCGAGGTCGGACAGATCGGCACCGGGCAGTTCGAATCCGCCCGGGTTGTCGGCGTCATCGACGTCGACGACTCCGGACATCTTGTCGGGGACTCGCTCCTTCAGGGCCTCGATCGACTCGGAGTCGTCATCGGTCTTGCGGGGGGCGTCGTAGTCCGTAGCCATTCCCATCCACTTCTTATTTCTGCTGTTCAACAAATCGGCGGGGTCAGTGTGCATCACGACGCATCGATTCGCAAACCACCTCGAACGGCTCTTGACACCCGCTCGCCCCGCCTCCTTCCGCACCAACTTTCGACCCGCCCGGGGTATTCCCGGCCGATCGCCCGGGCGCGTGGCATCCTTGCCCGGTCCGCGTCCAGAAGGAGGGTCCCCACGATGATGGAACTGAAGGTGATCGGCGTCGAGGGCGGATCGCTCGTCCTCGTGTCCGAGGGCGGCGAGCGCTTCTCGGTCCGCATCGACGAGACGCTGCAGAGCCAGCTGCGGCCGCGGGTCCACACCCTCCCGCCGCGCGAGAAGCGCGTCTCCCCCCGCGAGATCCAGGCCCACATCCGCTCCGGGCTCTCCGCCGAGGAGGTCGCCGAGCTCACGGGCGCCGACCTGGGCTACGTCCAGCGCTTCGAGGGACCCGTCACGGCCGAGCGCGAGCACATCGTCGCGTCCGCCCTCGCCGTGCGCGTCTACACGACCACCGACCCCGATCCCCTCGAGGAGGGCACGCCCTTCGGCGACGTCATCCGCGACCGCCTCGCGTCGCTCGGCGCCGAGGGCGAGCAGTGGTCGAGCTGGAAGGAGGAGGAGGGCTGGGTCGTCAAGCTCCTCTTCCGCTCGGACGAGATCGACCACGACGCCCGCTGGCGCTTCGACCCGCGGAAGGCGCTGCTGTCGCCGCTGACCTCCGAGGCGATCACGCTCTCGCAGCAGGGCGAGATCCGGCCGACCCTCATCCCGCGCCTGCGCGCCGTCATCCCCGCCGCCGTCGACGAGCTCGCCACGCGCTTCGACCCGGAGTCCGCGGAGGCGCCGAGCCGCTCCGCCCGGGCCGACCACCCCACCGCCGGCCGCCCCGCCGCGATGCCGCACGCCCGACCGGCCGCCGTCCGCCCCTCCGACACGGAGCCGCAGCCGGCCCTCTCCGAGACCCCGCGCCCGATCTCGACGCTCCCCCGCCCCGTCACGAGCACGACGGAGCAGCGCGAGCGCAACCTCAACGACACCGCCGACCTGCTCGACGCCCTGCGTCGCCGCCGGGGCGAGCGCGATCACGCCTCGAGCCTCCGCGTCCGCGAGGAGCCGGAGCCCGAGGCCGAGGCCGCTCCTCCCGTCGAGAAGGCACCGGAGCCGCCGCGCACCGCTCCCCCGGTCCCCGAGCAGCCGTCGGGCGTGCGCGGGAGCCTCCGCCGGGGGCGGGCGTCGATGCCGAGCTGGGACGAGATCGTCTTCGGAGCGCGCAGCGACGACTGACCCTCCGCCGGCGCGGCTCCGCCGGGGCGGACGGTGCCCCCCGTCCCTCCGGCCCGGCTCAGGCCAGCGCGCCGAAGCGGAGGAGCGGCACCTGCGTCTCCTCCGGCGTGAGCGACCCGTGCTGTCCGATCATCGAGCGGCCGGAGGAGTCGTCCGCCGCGTAGTAGGCGATGGTCCTCCGTGCCGCGACGAACACGTCGCCCATCCGCTCGGCCGCCGCCGGCGAGACCTCGCCGAACCAGCCGCTCGCAGCGACCCCGTCGCGCGTCGCGATCCAGGCGCGTGCGCCCTCCGCCTCGATCCAGCGCCGCGCCACCTCGTCGGGGTCCACACCCGGCTCGAGGTGCAGCTGCAGGCAGCGGGGCTCTCCGCCGAGGTGCCGGACGCCCTCGAGTAGCGGTCCCCGCTCGACGAGCACGTGCGAGGACGCCGGAACGTCCACGATGCCGTGGTCGGCGGTGACCAGCACGCTCTCGCGGGCGGAGAGCCCGCGGACCGCTCCGCCGACCTCCCCGTCCAGGAGCTCGAGCGCTGCCGTCCACTCCGGCGACTCCCAGCCGCGCGCGTGCGCCGCCTGGTCGAGCTCGGGGACGTAGAGGTACACGAGCTGCCGGCCGCCCTCGTCGAGCAGGGCGCGCGCCGCCGTGAAGCGCTCGGCGACGCCGCCGGCGGAGTGGTACTCGGCGCCGCGCAGGATCGCCCGCGTGAGACCGGAGCGGGCGTACCGCGCTGGGCCGATCACACCGGCCCGGACACCGGCGGCCGAGGCCTGCTCGAAGACCGTGGGGTGGGGCTGCCACGTCTCGGGCACCATGCCCTCGTCCCAGCCGGAGAGCTGGTTGACCAGGCGGTCGGAGGCGCGGTCGAGCACGCGGTAGCCGACCATCCCGTGCCCGCCCGGGCGCAGGCCCGTCGTCAGGCTCGCCAGGGCCGCCGCGGTGGTCGTCGGGAAGCCCGAGACGAGCGTGGTGCCGCGGTTGAGGGCCGGAGCGAGCGTGCGCGAGTGGCCCCCGCGCTGGCGGAGGTTCGCGGCACCCAGGCCGTCGACGAGGACGACCACGATCCGCTCGACGCGGGGCGAGCCGAAGAGGCCGGGGCGGCCCAGGAGCGCGTCGAGGGCGCCCGGCAGGACGTCGGCGAGGCTCCGCCGCCCGTCGGGGGCTGGCGGTAGCATGTGGGTCATCGCGCCCAGTTTCGCACAGCGCCGCCGTCCCCGCCGGGCCGGTGCAGCGGAGCGTCCGCGTGAACGGGAGGGCCGGTCCCGTCCGCGAGGCGCCGTCTCCGCTCCGCCCGTCCCGTCGAGCGCCGCAGGGCGGTGCAGTCCCCCGCCGCCGCCCCGCGCCCGCCACCGAATCGAGTCATGAACGCTGCAGCCCCCTCCTCCGGATCCTCGCTCACCGAGCGCATCGAGGACGTCGACGTCTCGGCCGAGATGGAGGGGTCCTTCCTCGAGTACGCGTACTCGGTCATCTACTCGCGGGCCCTGCCCGACGCCCGCGACGGCCTCAAGCCGGTGCAGCGCCGGATCCTCTACATGATGAGCGAGATGGGGCTGCGGCCCGATCACGGCCACGTGAAGTCGGCCCGCGTGGTCGGCGAGGTGATGGGCAAGCTGCACCCGCACGGCGACGCCTCGATCTACGACTCCCTCGTCCGCCTCGCCCAGCCGTTCACGATGAGGGTCGCCCTCGTCGACGGGCACGGCAACTTCGGCTCCCTCGACGACGGCCCGGCCGCGGCCCGCTACACCGAGGCCCGCCTCGCCCCGGCCGCCACGGCCATGACCGAGCACCTCGGCGAGGACGTCGTCGACTTCGTCCCGAACTACGACAACTCGCACGACCAGCCCGAGGTCCTCCCCTCCGCGTTCCCGAACCTGCTGGTCAACGGGGCCAGCGGCATCGCCGTCGGCATGGCGACGAACATGGCGCCCCACAACCTCGTGGAGGTGATCGGGGCGGCCCGGCACCTGATCGCCCATCCCGACGCGTCCCTGGACGACCTGATGTCGTTCGTCCCCGGACCGGACTTCCCGAGCGGTGGCACGATCGTCGGCCTCGCCGGCGTGCGCGACGCTTACGCGACCGGCCGGGGCGGCTTCAAGACCCGCGCGCGCGTCTCGGTCGAGAGCATCACCGCGCGCAAGTCCGGCCTGGTCGTCACCGAGCTGCCCTACCTCGTCGGCGCCGAGAAGGTCATCGACAAGATCAAGGACGGCGTCCAGAACAAGAAGCTCAGCGGCATCTCGGACGTCACCGACCTGACGGACCGGGACAACGGCCTCCGGCTCGTCATCGGGATCAAGACCGGCTTCAGCCCGGAGGCCGTCCTCGAGCAGCTCTACCGCTACACGCCCCTCGAGGACGCGTTCTCGATCAACAACGTCGCGCTGGTCGACGGCGGCCCGCGCACCCTCGGCCTGAAGGAGCTGCTGCAGGTCTACATCGGCCACCGGGTGCAGGTCGTCACCCGGCGGACCCGCTACCGACTGCGCAAGCGCCAGGAGCGGCTGCACCTGGTCGAGGGCCTGCTCATCGCGATCCTCGACATCGACGAGGTCATCCAGCTGATCCGCGGGAGCGACGACACCGCGGCGGCGCGGGCCCGGCTGATCGAGGTCTTCGACCTCAGCACCCTGCAGGCCGACTACATCCTCGAGCTCCAGCTCCGCCGTCTCACGAAGTTCTCGCGCATCGAGCTCGAGACCGAGCGCGACACCCTCCTCGCCGAGATCGCCGAGCTCGAGGCCCTCCTCGCCAGCCGCTCACGGATCGACGAGCTGGTCTCGGACGAGCTCGACGAGGTCGCCCAGCGCCTCGGGACCCCGCGGCGCACCCTGCTCACCGAGGCGCGTCCCTCCGTCGCCACCACCGGGCGGAAGGCCGCCGCGGTGCTCGAGATCGCGGACGTGCCCTGCCGGGTGCTGCTGAGCACCACCGGCCGCATGGTGCGGGTCGACCGCGACCCCGAGGCCGCTCCCCACCCCGAGCGCGCCACGCGCCGCTCGAAGCACGACGCCGTCCTCAGCGTGCTCGACACGACCAGCCGGACGGAGATCGGCGCGGTCACCAGCGCCGGTCGGCTCCTCCGCTTCTCGCCGGTCGACGTGCCCGCCGTCCCCTCCTCCTCGGTGCAGCTGGGCGCGGGCGTGCGCATGAGCGACTACCTCCCGCACCTGGCGAAGGACGAGCGGGTGCTCGCGCTCGTCGCCCTCGACGACGAGCGGCCGATCGCGCTCGGCACCCAGCAGGGCGTCGTCAAGCGCGTCGCGCCGGGCGAGCTGCCCAACCGCCCGGACATCGAGCTCATCGCCCTGAAGCCGAAGGACGCCGTCGTGGGCGCGGCCGCGTCGGCGGAGGAGGACGAGCTGGTCTTCGTCACCGGCGAGGCCCAGCTGCTGCGCTTCCCCGCGTCCGCCGTCCGCCCTCAGGGCCGGACCGCCGCGGGGATGGCCGGGGTCAAGCTGGCCGAGACCGACGACGTCGTGCACTTCGCCGTCGTCGCCGCCGAGGACCGGGACGAGGCCGTCGTCGCGACGGTCGCCGTCGACAGCTGGGCCCTCTCGGGGACCGACACCGGCAGTGCGAAGGTCTCGCCGTTCTCGGAGTTCCCCGCCAAGGGCAGGGCCACCGGCGGAGTCCGTGCGCAGCGCTTCCTCAAGGGCGAGACCGCCCTCGGAGTGGCGTGGGTCGGCCCCGGTCCCGCGCACGCGCTCGAGGCCGACGGCTCGGTCGCCGCGCTGCCCGACTCCGGGATGAAGCGCGACGGCTCCGGCGTGGCGCTCGCGGCGCCGATCGCGACGATCGGAGCGGCGCCCGAGGTGTTCTGAGCCCCGCGGCTCAGACGTCGATGCGGTCCCGCGACAGCGACTCGGACCCGCGGACGATGAACTCCTTGCGGGGTGCCACGTCGTTGCCCATCAGCAGCTCGAACACCCGGCCGGCGTTCTCCGCGTCGGCGACCCGCACCCGGCGGAGGGTGCGGCGGGAGCGGTCCATGGTCGTCGTGGCCAGCTGGTCCGCGTCCATCTCGCCGAGCCCCTTGTAGCGCTGGATCGGGTCCTGGTAACGGCGGCCCGCCTTGCCGAGGGCCGCGAGCACGCTCTGCAGCTCCTTCTCGGAGTAGGTGTAGATCGTCTCGTTCGGCTTCTTCCCCGCGTTCATCACCACGAGCCGGTGCAGCGGAGGCACGGCGGCGAAGACGCGCCCCGCCTCGACGAGCGGCCGCATGTAGCGGAAGAAGAGCGTGAGCAGCAGGGTGCGGATGTGGGCGCCGTCGACGTCGGCATCGCTCATCAGGATGATCTTCCCGTAGCGGGCGGCCGAGAGGTCGAAGGAGCGGCCGGAGCCGGCTCCGATCACCTGGATCATCGAGGCGCACTCGGCGTTCGAGAGCATGTCGGCGATGCTCGCCTTCTGCGTGTTGAGGATCTTCCCCCGGATCGGCAGCAGGGCCTGGTACTCGCTGTTGCGGGCGAGCTTGGCGGTGCCGAGGGCGGAGTCGCCCTCGACGATGAAGAGCTCGCTGTTCTCGACGTCGCTGCTGCGGCAGTCGACCAGCTTCGCCGGAAGGGAGGAGGACTCCAGCGCGTTCTTGCGGCGCTGCGTCTCCTTGTGCGCGCGGGCCGAGATCCGCGACTTCATCTCGGCGACGACCTTCTCGAGGAGCTGGGAGGTCTGCGCCTTGTCCTCGCGGCGCGTCGAGGAGAACACCACGCCCAGCGTCGAGGCGATGGTGGAGGCGACGATCGCGCGGACCGCGGGCGTGCCCAGCACCTCCTTCGTCTGGCCTTCGAACTGCGGCTCAGGGAGCCGCACGGTCAGCACGGCGCTGAGCCCGGCGAGGACGTCGTCCTTCTCGAGCTTGTCCGAGCCGACCTTGAGGCGGCGGGCGTTCGCCTCCACCTGGGAGCGGAGCAGCTTCAGCAGGCCCTGCTCGAAGCCGGTCTGGTGCGTCCCGCCCTTGGGCGTCGAGATGATGTTCACGAAGCTGCGCATCACCGTCTCGTAGCCGGTGCCCCAGCGCAGGGCGATGTCGACCTCGCAGGTGCGCTCCACCTCGGTGGGCACCATGGCGCCGCCGGGGGTCAGCACCGGCACGGTCTCGGTGAAGGTGCCGGAGCCGGTGAGGCGCAGCACCTCGGTCACGGGGGCGTCGGGGGCGAGGAACTCGACGAACTCCGAGATGCCGCCGTCGTAGCGGAACATCTCGGCGCGGCGCTCGTCCGCCCGGTCGTCGACGATGTCGATCGTCAGGCCGGGGACGAGGAACGCGGTCTGCCGGGCGCGCGTCACCAGGTCGTCCGTCTGGAACGAGGCGCCCTTCGTGAAGATCTGGCGGTCGGCCCAGTAGCGCACGCGCGTACCGGTGACGCCCTTGGCGACCTTCCCGACGACCGTCAGCTCCGACCCGTTCTCGAACGGCGTGAACGGAGCGTCGGGGGTGGGCTCGCCCGCGTCGGCGAAGCGCCCGGGCTCCCCCCGGTGGAACGACATCCGGTAGGTGCGGCCGTTGCGGTCGACCTCGACGTCCAGGCGCTCCGAGAGCGCGTTGACCACGGAGGCGCCGACGCCGTGCAGACCGCCGGACGCCGCGTAGGACCCCGAGCCGAACTTGCCGCCCGCGTGCAGCTTCGTGAACACGACCTCGACTCCGGAGAGCCCCGTCTTCGGCTCGATGTCGACCGGGATCCCGCGCGCGCGGTCGCGCACCTCGACGCTTCCGTCGGCGTGCAGGAGCACGCTGATCTCGGTCCCGTGCCCGGCCAGCGCCTCGTCGACGGAGTTGTCGATGACCTCCCAGAGGCAGTGCATGAGGCCGCGCGAGTCGGTCGATCCGATGTACATGCCGGGCCGCTTCCGGACCGCCTCGAGACCCTCGAGGACGGAGAGGTGGCGGGCGTTGTAGTCGGTGGAGGCCATCCGCCTAGTCTACTTTCGGGAACCGCTCCGGCCGCGGTGGCGCGGCACCCGACGACACCACGATGGCCGCTCGGCGCGGGGCCCCTACGCGCAGAGCGAAATGCCGACCGATCGACTCCGTGCGGAAACAATCGCGTGCTTGGATGGGTTCCACTAAGCAGAGATCGAAGAACGAGTGCAGGAGGCCAAGTCATGTCGACCACAGCAACCCAGAACGGCGTGGACGAGCTCGCCGGTGCCCACCAGCTCTCCGCCGCCGACCGCTGCGACAGCTGCGGTGCCCAGGCGTACATCCGAGTGGTCGTGAACAACGGAGAACTGCTGTTCTGCGCGCACCACGGGAAGAAGTACCAGGAGAAGCTCTCCAGCATCGCCCAGAGCTGGCACGACGAGTCCGCCCGACTCTTCGAGGAGCAGCGTCCCTAGCGCGTCCCGATCAGCCCGGACGGCGCGTCAGCGCCCTACCGACCGACACCGAGCCGCTTCGCGATCACTTCGCGAGCGGCTCGTGCCGTTTCATCGACCAGGCGGAGACGCTCGTCCGACGGGGAGTAGGCGTCGCCGAGGGCGCGCCGCAGGATCGCGTCCGCGAGCGACGGGTTCTTCGCGAGGACGGGGCCGTGCAGGTGCGTGCCCAGAAGGCCTCCCTCCGCGTAGCCCTCGTGGCCGGCGCCGTCGCCGGTGCCGTGCAGCACTCGGCCGAGCGCGTTCTCGGGCGCGATCCCGGTCATCCGGCGCTCGTGGTTCTCGAAGCCGACGAGGACGCCGCCCGGCGTCTCGACGAGGAGGTCGTCGGTCGCGCGCTCGCCCGTGACCGAGTCTCCGGGGAACAGCCCGATCCCCCGGGCTCCGCCCGCGGCCGTGCTGATCGAACCGGCCAGCATCTCCCAGCCGGCTCCGACCGCGACCACCTGAGTGCCCTGGTCGACCCAGGCCCGCAGCGTCGGCGCAATCTCATGGAGGAGTGCCAGGACGCCCGGGAGGTCCTCGTCCGCTCCCGTCCCGGCGACCAGGACGTCCGGACGGACCTCGGCGTCGGAGGTGGTCGCCAGCGGCACCACCTCCGCCTCGACGCCCGACCAGCGCGCCCGAGCCGCGAGGACCCGGGCGTTCGCCGCGTCGCCGTTGCTGTCCAGAACGTCGGAAGCGAGCACGGCGATGCGGAGGGTGGTCACGCGGTCTCCTCGCGGTTGGTGACGAGCTGCAGGTGCGCACGGGTGCGGCGCATCGAATCGGCCGAGAAGACGATGGTCTTCCGGCCGGAGGCGGGGGTCGGCAGAGCGAGGAACGCGTCGAGCGCGCGACCCAGGTCCTCGTCGACGGAGTCGACGCGCACGCCGTCGTAGCGCAGGTGCAGCGCCGCCTCGTGCGCCTTCGACCCCGAGACGACACGGACGTGCCCGAGCACGGAGGTGTCCACGGGCCAGAAGTAGGAGGGGTCTCGGACGTCGGAGCCGATCGCGAGCATGATCTGCTCGGTCCCCTCGGGGATCTCCGCGATGTTCAGGCGGTAGCTCGCCGGGTTCTGGACCAGGACGAACTCGACCTCGTGGCCGCGCACGGTGACGATCTCGCCCCGCCCGAAGACGGGGTCGATGCTCGAGAGCGCGGAGGCGGCGAGGGCCGGGTCGAAGCGCTCGGCGAGCACGGCGCGGGCCGTGGAGACGGCCGCCGCGGCGTCCACCGCGTAGTGGACGCCCCGCGCGGGGAGCCGGACCTCGAGCGGGTCGCCGTCGCTGACGATGCGCGCGGCCGCTCCCGTCGTGCTCTCGACGACGGTGGTGGCACGGTCGGTCCCGGCCTCCGCCTCCGCGGCGTAGCCGAGACCGCCGGACGCGGAGTCGCGGACGGAGGAGGAGACGCCGTACCAGCGGATCCGCTCGCCGGGGAGGGAGGTCGCGACATCGGCGACGTGGCGGTCGTCGGCGTTCAGCACGACGGGACCGGTCGCGCGGGAGGCGATGGTACCGAGCATCCGGGCGACCATGGCCGGATCGAAGAAGCGGTCGATCTGGTCGACCACCACGTTCGTCAGCAGGACGACGCGGGGGCGCATCCGGGGCGCGAGGCGCGCGCCGTGACCCTCGTCCATCTCGAGGACGGCGATGTCGGCGTCGATCCGTCCGCGGAGGTCCGCCTGCTCCAGGAGCGCGGAGGTCAGCCCCTGGGCGATGTTGGCCGTCGAGGGGTTGGTGAAGACCCGGAGCCCGTGCGCGCGGAGCACCGCGACCAGCATCTTGGTCGTGGTCGACTTGCCCGCCGATCCCGTGACGACCACGAGGCCGTCCCGGAATCCGTCGAGCACCGCGGGCAGGAATCCGGGCGCGACACGGTTCACCACGAGTCCGGGCACGGCGGATCCCCCGCCGGGCTTCCGGACCCGCGCGGCGAACCGGGCGGCCCTCCCGAGGAGGACCGCCGGCGCGTAGCGGATCACCGGCCTACTCGAGGTAGTCGCGGAGCGACTGCGAGCGGGACGGGTGGCGGAGCTTGGCCATCGTCTTGGACTCGATCTGGCGGATGCGCTCGCGCGTCACGCCGAAGGTGTCGCCGATCTGGTCGAGCGTCTTCGGCATGCCGTCGCCGAGGCCGAAGCGCATGCGGATCACGCCGGCCTCGCGCTCCGAGAGCGAGTCGAGCAGCGACTCCAGCTGCTTCTGCAGCATGGTGAAGCCCACGGCGTCGGCCGGGACGACCGCCTCGGTGTCCTCGATGAGGTCGCCGAACTCGCTGTCGCCGTCCTCGCCCAGGGGCGTGTGCAGCGAGATCGGCTCGCGCCCGTACTTCTGCACCTCGATGACCTTCTCGGGGGTCATGTCGAGCTCGCGCGAGAGCTCCTCGGGCGTGGGCTCGCGGCCCAGGTCCTGGAGCATCTGGCGCTGCACGCGGGCCAGCTTGTTGATGACCTCGACCATGTGCACCGGGATGCGGATGGTGCGGGCCTGGTCGGCCATCGCGCGGGTGATCGCCTGGCGGATCCACCACGTGGCGTAGGTCGAGAACTTGAAGCCCTTGGTGTAGTCGAACTTCTCGACCGCACGGATGAGGCCCAGGTTGCCCTCCTGGATGAGGTCGAGGAACTGCATCCCGCGACCGGTGTAGCGCTTCGCGAGGCTGACGACGAGCCGGAGGTTCGCTCCGAGCAGGTGGCTCTTCGCGCGCTGGCCGTCCTTCGCGACCCAGCGCAGCTCGCGGACGAGCTCCGGGCTGAGGTCGGTCGAGTTGGCGAGCTTGTCCTCGGCGAACAGGCCGGCCTCGATGCGCATCGCGAGCTCGACCTCCTCGGCCGCGTTCAGGAGCGCGACCTTGCCGATCTGCTTCAGGTAGTCCTTGACCGGGTCGGCGGTGGCGCCGGTGATCGCGGTCGAGTAGACCGGGACCTCGTCGTCCTCTCCGCCGAACGACAGGACGAGCGCACCGCTCGGGAGCGGCTCGGCCGGAGCGGCGACGGCAGCGGCGGCCGGGGCCTCCGGCGTCTCCGCGTCGTCCTTCGCGTCGGTCTCGGTGTCCTCGGCGACGACCTCGGTCTCCTCCTCCTCCGCCGCCTCGTCGGGCTCGACGGCGTCGGTCGGCTCCTCCTCGGTGTCGGCGGGAGCGGCGGCCTTGGTCGTGGCGCGCGAGCGGGTCGTCTTGGCCGCGGTGGTCTTGGCCGCCGTGGTCTTCGCCGCGGGCTTGCGCGCCGCGGGCTTCTTGGTGGTCGTCGTCACGTCGTCGTCGACGGCGTCGAGCGTTGCGGTCTTGGTAGCTCTGGTGGCCATGGCGGCACCTCTCCATCCGTTGCGTCCCGGGGGCGGGCGGCGCGGGAAGGCGTCGTCCGTCGGTGGGCATTACGAGGACCCATGTCAAGTCGAGGACGTCGCACGCCCGACGTGGGCCTGGTGCTCCTCGACCCGAACGGGTCCTATTGACAATTATTGCACGTCTGAGTAGTGCAGCCGTGCGGTGCGGTGCGAGTGGGGCTCGATCCGGCGGGATCCGGGCCGTTCCGCTGGGACATCGCGTCTGCAGAAGGGCGAATCGACGGACGACCGTCAGCGCCCCGCGCGGCCGCGGCGCATCCGGTCACTCAGTGCAACCCAGAGAGGGGCCACGGTTATTCCCTCGTCCTCGGCCAGGCGGCGGCGGGTCCGGCGGCGCGCGACGACGAGTCCGACGACTCCGGCGCCGACCACCACGTACTGCACGCACCACGCCAGGCGGAAGTGCTCGAGCGAGTAGGTCTGCTCGGAGGAGGCACCGGGACCGGCCAGTGCGTCGAGGATCAGGCCGATCGCGAACATCATCGTGAAGCTGGCCAGGAACCCGCCCACGTTGACGACTCCGTTCGCCGCGCCGAGGCTCCGCGAGGGGTTGAACGTGCGGGCGAAGTCGAACCCGATCATGGAGCCGGGGCCGCCCGCTCCGACGACGATCAGGAGCAGCACCACGAGCCAGTACGGCGGGACGCCGGGCCAGAGCAGCACGACGGTCCAGGCGACCGCCATCGCCGAGACGATCCCGAGCACGAGGTTGCTGCGGCGCATGGGGTGGCGAGCGGTCAGGACGCCGAGCACCGGCCCGACGACGATCCCCGCGATCACGACGATCGTGAGGGTCGGCGCGGCGACGGTCGGCGGCAGGCCGATCGCGTAGACGAGGAAGGGGTAGCCCCAGAGCAGCGTGAACACCGTGCCGGAGGACTGCGTGACGAAGTGCGACCAGAAGCCGAGCTGCGTCCCCGGCCGGCGCAGGCTCACTCCGAGCTGCGCGATCGTCGCCCGGAGCGTCGGAGGCACCACCGTGATCGGCTCGGTGCGCGGCGGGACGTCGGCGACCAGGAGGAGCACGCCGAGGAAGGACACGGCCCCGAGGCCGGCGGCGCTGAGGAACGCGGGCTCCCAGCCGAACGTGTGGAGGATCGCCGCGAACGGGAGTGCGGAGAGGATCTGGCCCACCTGGCCGATGTTGCCGATCCACTGCGAGAGCTGCGGCACGATCGGTCCGCTGAACCAGGTCACCGTGAGGCGGATCACGGAGGTGAAGATCGCGGCGTCCCCCGCTCCCAGCAGGATCCGCCCGACGATCGCGACGCCGATGCCCGGCGCGATCGCGACCACGACCTGGCCCGCCATCATCAGGGCCGTACCCGAGAGGATCAGGGTCCGCGGGCCGAACCGGTCGATGAGGATCCCGACCGGGATCTGCATCCCGGCGTAGACGATCAGCTGGACGACGGCGAGCGACGAGAGGACGGCGGCGGCCACCCCGAACCGCTCCGCGGCGTCCACTCCTGCGACGCCCAGCGTCGTGCGGTCCAGGACCGCGACGAGGTAGGCGAACGCTCCGGCACCGAAGACGAACCAGGCTCGACGATCACGCACTCGTCCGATCCTACGGCCGCTCAGGAGGCGGTGGGCTCCTCGCCCGGGCGGCGGATCGCGAGGAACTTCTCGAGCTCGGCGGCGATCGCGTCGGCGCTGGGCACGAAGCCGTCCTCGTCGGTGAGCGGCGAGCGGAGGCTCGTCCCCTCCATGTAGGTGTCGTGCCGCGCCTCGAGGGCCGAGACCAGCTTCTGCAGCTCGTCGTTGCCGCCGACCTGCTCGTCGACCTTGCCGAGGAACTCCCGCCCGCTCTCGCGCAGGCGGTCCGTCGGGAAGATGAGGCCGGTCGACGCCGAGATGCTCTCGAGCGCCGCGACCGCCGCCTGCGGGTACTCGGTGTCCGACAGGTAGTGGGGGATGAGCAGCGCGAAGCCGACCACGGTCAGACCGCGCTCGTAGAGGCGCAGCTCGAGCAGGTGGAGGACGTTCGAGGGCACCTGCGTGTGCGGCTTCCAGACCGACATCGCCTCGATCAGGTCCTCGCGGTTGCCGCTCACGGTGACGCCGACGGGCCGGGTGTGCGGCACGGGCATCGGGATCGCCTGGACCCACGTGGTCGAGGCGACGTCGAGCCGCTCGAGGAGGGAGACCACCGCGCTGGTGAACCGCTCCCACTGGAAGTCGGGCTCGAAGCCGGTGAGCAGGAGGAACGGCTGGTGCAGCTCGTCGTGCGCGAGCGAGAGCCGGAGCATCGCAGGACGGTAGTCCGTCAGGTGGTCCTGGTCGAACGTGATGATGGGGCGGCGGGCCCGGTAGTCGAGCAGCTGATCCTGGTCGAAGACCGCGACCCCGCGGTGCTCGAGGGTCTCGAAGAGGTACTCCCCCAGCTGCCCCACCGCTCCCCCGGCGTCGGCCGAGCCGGTCAGGCCCGCGACGAGGTGCAGCCCGCGCGGGATCTCGGAGAGGTCGCCCTCGATCTCGAACAGGTCTTCCGGATCCAGCATGCGTCCAGTCTAAACGGGGGTCCCGGCGCCCCGGCCGGGTCCGCTGAGCCCTCAGCGAACAGCGCCTAGCATTGCCGCCATGCCCCTCTCCTCTCTCGAGTACTCGACCGTTCCCGCCTCCGACATCGACACCGACGCCCTCGTCCTCGGCGTCGCCCCGGGACCCGACGGTCCCCGGCTCGTCGGCGCGGAGGGCTTCGAGGAGCTGGCCCCCGCGCTGAGCGCGCTCGGCGCGACCGGCGCCGCCGAGACGCTCGTGCGCGTGCCGTCCTCGGTCCGTGCCGGAGTGATCGTCCTCGTCGGCCTCGGCTCGGCGGAGCCCGACGACACCGCGCTGCGGAACGCCGCGGGCGCCGCCGTCCGCCTGCTCGCGGGGTCCGCCTCCGTGGCCCTCTCCCTTCCCGCCGGCTCCGACGGCACGCTCGCCGCGGTCGCCGAGGGCGCCGCGCTCGGCTCCTACTCCTTCACCGCCTTCCGCGGCAGCACCGCCGCCGCGGCGAAGGCGCCCGTCGAGCACGTCGTCCTGCTGGGCGGCGGCGAGTCGGCCGACCCCGCCGTCCTGGACCGGGCGCTCGTGCTCGGCCGCGCGGTCGGCACGGTGAAGGACCTCGTCAACACTCCCCCGTCGCACCTCTACCCGCAGACGCTGGCCGAGGCCGTGCAGACCGGCGCAGAGGGACTGCCCCTCGAGGTCACCGTCTGGGACGAGGAGGCCCTCGCGGAGGAGGGGTTCGGCGGCATCCTCGGAGTCGGCAGCGGCTCCTCCCGCCCGCCCCGCCTCGTGAAGGTCGCCTACGCGCCCGAGGGCGCGAGCACCCACCTCGCCCTGGTCGGCAAAGGCATCACCTTCGACAGCGGCGGACTCTCGCTCAAGCCGCCGGCCTCGATGATCGGGATGAAGACCGACATGGCGGGCGCGGCGACCGTCTACGCCGTCGTGCGCGCCATCGCGGAGCTCGGCCTCCCGCTCCGCGCGACCGCCTGGCTCTGCATCGCCGAGAACCTCCCCTCCGGGACCGCGATCCGCCCGGACGACGTGCTCTCCGTGCGCGGCGGGACCACGGTGGAGGTGCTGAACACCGATGCCGAGGGCCGGCTGGTGCTCGCCGACGGCCTCGTCGCCGCCAGCGAGGAGCAGCCCGATGCGATCATCGACGTCGCGACGCTGACCGGCGCCTCCGTGGTCGCCCTCGGCAACCGGACCGTCGGCGCTCTGGGCGACGACGAGCTGGTCTCCCGCGTCCTCGAGGCCGCCCGCACGGCGGGAGAGCCCTTCTGGCAGATGCCCCTCCCCGCGGAGCTGCGACCGCTGCTCAACTCGGACATCGCCGACATCGCGAACGTCAAGCCGGGCAACACCGCCGGCGGCATGCTCCTCGCCGGCCACTTCCTCCGCGAGTTCGTCGGGAAGCGCGGCGAGGGCGAGGACGCGACCACGATCCCGTGGGCGCACCTCGACATCGCCGGCCCCTCGAGCAACGGAGGCGGTGGCTACGGCTTCACCGGAGCCGGCGCCACCGGAGTCTCGGTGCGCGCGCTGATCGCTCTGGCCGAGGGCTTCGCGAGCGCGTAGTAGGGTCGACGGGGCGGGAGATCCCGCCTCGTCCCCCCTCCCGATCCGCTCGGCGCTCAGCGCCGGAGCCGGTCGGCCGGGAAGCGGGACCGCACGTCGCGAGGGAGTCACTGGGTGTCGGAAGAGCGCTACGACCTGGTCGTGCTCGGAGGTGGCAGCGGCGGGTACGCGGCGGCCCTCCGGGCGACGCAGCTCGGGATGAGCGTCGCGCTCGTGGAGCGCGACAAGCTCGGCGGCACCTGCCTGCACCGCGGGTGCGTGCCCACCAAGGCCCTGCTGCACGCCGCCGAGCTGGCGGACGGCGCCCGCGAGGGAGAGAAGTACGGCGTGCTCTCGAGCTTCACCGGGATCGACATGGCGGGCGTCACGCGCTACCGCGAGGGCGTCGTCGCCGGCAAGTACAAGGGGCTCCAGAGCCTCGTGTCCTCGCGCGGCATCACGGTCGTCACGGGCGACGGCCGCCTCACCGCGCCGGGCACCGTGACGGTCGGTGAGCACGTGCTCCACGGCGCGTCGGTCGTCGTCGCCACCGGGTCCGCCTCCCGCACCCTCCCCGGGATCGAGATCGGCGGCCGCATCCTGACGAGCGACCAGGCTCTCGAGCTCGACCACGTTCCCGCGAGCGTCGTCGTCCTCGGCGGCGGAGTGATCGGCGTCGAGTTCGCGAGCGTCTGGCGCTCGTTCGGCGCCGAGGTCACGATCGTCGAGGCCCTCCCCCACCTCGTCCCCAACGAGGACGAGAGCGTCAGCAAGCAGCTGGAGCGCGCCTTCCGCAAGCGGGGCATCGCCTTCCAGCTGGGATCCCGCGTCGCGTCGGTCTCGCAGAGCGAGGGCGGCGTCTCCGTGTCGCTCGAGAGCGGCGCCACGGTGGAGGGCGAGATCCTGCTGGTCGCCGTCGGCCGCGGCCCGGTGACCGCGGGCATCGGCCTCGAGGAGGCCGGGGTCCGCCTCGACCGCGGCTACGTGCTGACCGACGAGCGCCTGCAGACCTCCGTCCCCGGCGTGTACGCCGTGGGCGACATCGTGCCGGGGCTCCAGCTCGCGCACCGGAGCTTCCAGCAGGGGATCTTCGTCGCGGAGGAGATCGCCGGTCTGGGCCCGCAGGTCGTCTCGGACGTCAACGTCCCGAAGGTGACCTACAGCGACCCCGAAGTGGCCTCCGTCGGCCTCGGCGAGGCCCGCGCGATCGCCGAGTACGGCGCCGAGCGCGTCGCCGTGTACGACTACGGCCTCGGCGGCAACGCCCGGAGCACGATCATCGGGACCACCGGCTCCGTGAAGGTCGTGCGCCTGGTCGACGGCCCCGTCGTCGGCGTGCACATGGTCGGAGCCCGCGTCGGCGAGCTGATCGGCGAGGCTCAGCTCATCGTGAACTGGGAGGCGCACCCCGAGGACGTCGCGCCCCTCGTGCACGCGCACCCCACTCAGAACGAGGCGCTCGGCGAGGCGCACCTCGCTCTGGCGGGGAAGCCGTTGCACGCCCTGTAGAACCACTGCGGTGCGGCGATCCGCCGCTTCCGCATCAGTAAGCTGGACATCGAAACACAAGCGTCTTAAGGAGACAGGCTCATGAGCGAATCCGTCAGCCTCCCGGCACTCGGAGAGAGCGTCACGGAAGGAACGGTCACCCGCTGGCTGAAGAACGTCGGGGACCGCGTCGAGGTGGACGAGCCCCTGCTCGAGGTCTCGACCGACAAGGTCGACACCGAGATCCCGTCGCCCGTCGCGGGAGTGATCGAGGAGATCCTCGTCCAGGAGGACGAGACCGTCGAGGTCGGCGCCGAGCTGGTGCGCATCGGCGACGGCTCCGGAGCCGCGTCGGCGTCCGAGCCCGAGGCTCCCGCCGAGGAGGCCCCCGAGGTCCAGGCCGCCGAGACCGAGGCCACCGACGAGGCGACCCCGTCGGTCGACGCCGAGAGCGACGCCGAGGCCCCCGCCCCGGCCGAGCCCGAGCCGGCCCCGGCCGCCGAGAAGCCCGCCGCCCCCGAGGCCGCGGCCTCGGGGGCGGCGGGCTTCTCGGCGGCCGCATCCG
>NZ_PSUE01000032.1:0-32113 GCF_002931645.1 Rathayibacter sp. AY2B5
CCGGACACCGCCCTCACCGCGGTGTCCGGCCGGGGAGGCGGCGCCTCGCGGTCGTCCGGAACGCGGGACATTGCGCCCCGGACGACCGCGAGGCCCGCGAGCGCGAGGGCCGCATCCGGCCCGCCGCACCCGCCGCCGCTCCCGCGCAGCCCTCGGCTCCCGCCCCGGTGCACCCCGCCCCGGAGGGATCGTTCTCGTCCCGCCGCGACCGCCGCGAAGCGGAGGGGCACCGGCTCCGCACCGCGCCCGCCCGCCGCGGGGCATCCTTCTTCCGCCCGTCCCCGCGCACGCTGGCGCTCGCCGTCTCCGGCGGGCTCGTCGTCGTGGCCGTCGCGTCGAGCCTGAGCCTCACCGTCGGCACCGGCTCCTCGGCCGAGTCGGCCACCGCGACGCCCTCCGCTGCTCCGACCTCGACCAGCGTCGCCGTGCTCCCCGCGACCACCGCCTCCGCCCGGGTCGTCCTCAGCTCCGTCTCCACCACCTCCGGCACCGTCGCCGGCGGCACGAGCGTGACGCTCGAGGGATCGAACCTGGACTCGGTCGCCACCGTCCGCTTCGGCGAGGCCGAGGGCAGCGTCGCGGTCGACAACCCCGACCAGATCACGGTCACCGCCCCTCCGGCCGACGGAGAGGCAGCGGGCGAGGTCCCGGTCGCCTTCTTCGACGCCGACGGTCAGGCCATCACGTTCGACGCGGTCACCGACTCCGCCGCGGCGGTCACCGTCGACGGGACCCCGGCCGACGCAGTGCAGCCGGCCGTCGACACGTCGGGCGCCGCGGAGGGCACGACGGCCGAGGCCTCGACCGACCTCGCCGCCCCGACCGCGACCGCCACTCCCGGCCCCGCCGCGACCGGCGTGCTCGCCAGCACGAAGGTCGTCGCCTCGGCGATCACCTTCGCCTACACGCCCGACCCGGCGATCGAGGCCGCGAAGGCCCAGGCCGCACTGGACGCGAGCCGCCTGGCCTCGCAGCTCGACTACCTCTCCACCTACTGGAACGACTACAACTCGGCCCAGTACGGCGTGATCTCGGGCAACGACTGCGTCAACTTCACCTCGCAGTCGCTGATCGCCCGCGGCTGGGAGATGGACGGCGAATGGAGCTACTCCTCCTCCGGCGGGTACAGCTCCGCCTGGGCGTCGTCGACAGCGTTCAACGCCTACCTCGCCGCGCACCCCGAGCGCGCGACCGCGATCCCCGACTCCGAGCGGAGCCGGGTGAAGCCGGGCGACATCGTCCAGTTCGACTGGGACGGCTCGGGCGACTGGGACCACACGGGCGTCGTGACCAGCCTCGACGGCGACAGGATCCTCTACTCCTCGCACACCGCCGACAACCACGACCAGAGCATCGACGCGGCCTCCGCCGGCCGGATCATGTTCTGGGGCGTCTGACGCTCGACGCACCCGCTCCACGCACGACGACGGGGCCGCCACCGCTGATGCGGTGACGGCCCCGTCGAGGTTCCGGTCAGATCACTTCTTGAAGACGTCCTTGACGTCCTCGCCGACCTTCTTGGTGTGGGCCTTGGTCTGGTCGGCCTGGCCCTCGGCCTCGAGGCGCTCGTTGTCCGTCAGCTTGCCGACGGCCTCCTTGGCCTTGCCGACCAGGTTCTCGGCTGCGTTGCGGATCTTGTCGTCTGCACCCATGAGGGGCTCCTTCTGTTCGGTGTGACCATCCGCCGGCGGGTGCCGGGGAAGCTGCGGGACCGGAGTCAGGCGACCCGGTCCTCCTTGGAGAAGCCGGCCCGGGCGCTCGAGGCGACCTCGAGCAGGACCGGCAGGCGGGCGCCGAGCAGGGCGTCGAGCGCGTCGACCTCCTGGTGCACGGCGTCGACCACGGTGCGGGGCGAGACGCCGCCGCGGGGGAGGACGCGCACCTTCAGCGCGGTCTCGGAGCCGTGGCGGTAGGCCGCGACCGTGACGTCGAGGAGCTCCGTCCGCCCGGCGAGAGCCGTCTCGAGGACGTCCTCCGCGAAGCCGGTCGCGATCTCGATCCCTCCGGCGGGCGCGCCCTCGGCCTCGTCGCGGAGGACGGTGCCGGTGCGGCCGTGACCGTGGGCGAAGGCCATCACCAGCGCGAGGACGATGCCGAGGAGGCAGATTCCGACGACGGCGTAGAGCGGCCAGAGGACGGCGGCATCGCTCCAGGCGGTGCCCTCCTCGGGGGAGAGGCGCGAGACCAGGGCCGCGCCCTCGCCGTCGGCGAAGGAGAGGACGGAGTCGCGGACCGGCTGCGAGACGGCGATCAGGACGGCTCCGGCGCTGACCAGCGCGAGCACGAGGCCCACGACGAGCAGGACGAGCCGGTTGACGAAGCGGTTGCTCGTGGTCATCAGATCCTCCCGGAGGTCGAGACGCGGACGGTGGAGCGCGGGGCGGGCTTCGCGCCGATGCGGGCGAGCTCCTCGTCGACGGCGCTCTGCACGGCGTCGCGGTCGACCGCGATGCCGGAGGCGGGGGTCACCTCGACCAGTGCGGTGCGCCGCCCGAGCGAGGCGCGGGTGTCCTCGCGGCGGGAGTGGGCGGCCGTGCGGGCTGCCCGGGCCAGGGAGGAGGCGATCACGCCGTCGTCCACGACCACGGCGAGGCGGTCGTCGTCCACGGTGTGGCGGGCCCGGGCCCCGGGCGCCAGTGCGAGCACCAGCAGGACCAGGGCGAGGACGCCCGCGCCGACGGCCACGCCGATGAGGGCGGGGTTCGCCAGCGACGCGACTCCGACGATCGCGCCCAGCAGGGCGGACGGTGCGGCGAGCAGGGGCGCGGCGCCGAGGATCGCGAGCACCGCCTCCGTGCCGACGTAGGCCGCGACCAGGGCGATGAGCACCAGGACGACGATCTGCGCGGCGGAGCGGGACTTGTGGGTCTCGCGACGGAGGTAGCGGCTGTAGCGGGTGTCGGGCGCCGACGGTGCGGGGCTCATGCGACTCTCCTCGTGCTTCGGGTGCGGGTGCCCGTGACCCGGATGTCGATCCGGCTGACGGTGCGCCCGGTCAGCGCCTCCATGCGTGAGGCGATGCGGGTGCGGTCGCCGCGCAGGCGCTCGAGCAGGGAGCCGCCGGCCGGGGCGGTGCCCGGCTCGACGACGACCGGCGCGGTCACCGCGAGGGCGAGGCCGCCCCGGTCATCGGAGAGGCGGACGCGGATCGCGGAGACCTCCACGCCCAGCTCCTCGTGGACGATCGCCACGGCGGCGCGTTCGATGGAGCGGACGGTGATGGTGACGGTGCCCGCCACCGGCGATGCGGGACGCGTGTCGAGAGCGGTCACGGTGGGCTCCTAGCGGGAGGTGGTGCGGCCGCGGAACACGTCCACGAGGCTGCGCACGTCGAGGGTGCCGTCGGCGATGCGGGCGATCACGACGCCGAGGGCCATGAAGAGGGCGGTGAGGACGAAGCCCCAGAATCCGAACATCAGGGCCGCGAAGGCGAGGATCGCGCCGACCACGACACCGAGGACGGTGCTGCGGCCGCCGGGGGCGGTGGGCGCGGGGCGCTGGAAGTCGCTCATCGGACGCGGCTCTCGGTGGCCTCGTCGTCCTTGTCGTCGCCGGGGATGTGCACGTCGACGACGGCGACGTTGATCTCGGCGACGGCCATGCCGACGAGCTCGGTGATGGCCTCGGAGACGGCGGCGCGGACGGAGTCGGCGACCTTCTGCATCGGCACGGGGTACTCGACGACGATGGTCACGTCGGCCGCGACCTGGGTCTCGCCGACCTCGACGCTCACGCCCTGGGCGTGGTCGGCGCCGCCGACGGCCTGGCGGATCGCGCCGAAGGCACGGGCGGCGTTGTTGCCGAGGGCGAAGACGCCGGGCACCTGGCGGGCCACGATGCCGGCGACCTTGGCCACGACGCTGTCGTCGATGACCGTGGTGCCCTGGGCGGTGCCGGAGGTCCGCGAGCCGCCGAGGCTCGTGACCGTGTCGACGGAGGTCTTGTCGACGCGGGTGGTGGAGGGGGTGCGCGTGGTGTCGCTCATGAGGTCTCCTGGACGTCTCATCGGCTGCCGTTGCTGAGCAGACCGGGGTCGAAGGCCCGGCGGGAATCCGGTCGGGCTGTGCTTTCATGAGTGAGACGGAGCCCGGACGGCGTTCGTCACGGTGCTCGGCGGACTTTTTCCTGAGCGTCACCTGAGAGGCGGCCCGAGGCCGCGTGAGCGGAGAGGGAGGAGGCGCCGTGCCCGGACTGGAAGCGGCGAGCGACGCGCTGCTCGCCGAGCGCTCCGCCGAGGGCGACGTGCGCGCCTTCGAGGTGCTCGTCAAGCGGCACCAGTCGATCCTCCGCGCCTACGCCTGGCGCCTCACCGGCTCGCAGGCCGACGCCTCCGACGCCGTGCAGAACGCGCTGATCACGGTCTGGGCGCAGCTCCCGCAGCTCAAGGAGCCGGCGAGCGTGCGCAGCTGGATGATGCGGATCGTCAGCCGCTCCAGCGTCGACCTGCTGCGCCAGCGCCGCCCGACCGACGACGTCGACGCCGTGGAGCATCCCCCGGCCCGAGAGCCCGGCCCGTTCGAGGCCGCCGAGCAGAGCGACGCCATGCGGGCTCTCGCGCACGCCCTGTCCGAGCTGCCGGAGTCGCAGCGTCAGTGCTGGGTGCTGCGCGAGGTCGGCGGGGAGTCGTACAACGAGATCGCCGATCACCTCGGTCTCACGGTGACCGCCGTGCGGGGCAAGCTCGCCCGCGCGCGCGAGTCGCTGGTCGTGGCGATGGAGGACTGGCGATGAGGGAGCAGACGCGATGAACGCGGACCAGGGTCCCGGCGACGGGCCGGAGCGCGCGGGGGAGCACGACGTCGTGCTGCCGCCCGCGCTCGAGCAGGAGGCGGACGCGACGGAGCAGGAGGGCGACGGCATCGGCATCGACGAGCTGAGCGACTACCTCGACCGCGGGCGCACGCCGTACGACCCCGCCATCGAGGAGTCGCCGGAGCACCGGCGCACTCTGCGCGCCCTCGAGCGCGTGCGCGCCCTCTCCGGCGCGCTCATCGACGACGACGCCGCACGCCTGCCCGCGCCGGAGGAGAGCTGGTTCGGCTCGATCCTCACCCAGGTGCGCCGCGAGTCGCGGGCCGGACGCGACATCCCACTGGCGAGCGTCCAGCCCGACGTGGCGCTCACGATCACCGAGGGAGCGGTCCGCGGACTCGTGCGCGAGGCGGGCGACAGCGTCGCCGGCGTGCTGGTCGGCCGCTGCCGCCTGGTCGGCGACATCGCCGAGCCGGGCGCGGAGGTCGTGGTGGAGCTGACGATCTCGGTCTTCTGGGGGGTGCCGATCGCCGAGGCGGCCCAGCAGGTGCGCGAGCGCGTGCACTCGCGGCTGCTGACCCAGACCGAGCTGCGGGTGTCGAGGATCGACGTCCGCGTGGAGGACGTCTACGTCCCCGGGACGGAGGAGTCGTGAGCGGCCTCGAGGCGGCGGCCCCGGTCGATCCGGTGTCCGCGCTCGCTGCGGAGTTGCGCGCCCTCGACGGTGTCGCGACCCTGATGCCGGCCAGGCCCGAGGTGCGCGACGTGCTCGCGCACGCGGCGACGGCGCTGAGCGCGACCGGGATCGTGGTCGAGCCGCTGGGCACCGCGAGCGGCGGCACGTTCGCCGATCCGGTCCTGGTCCGCGTCGCGGGGGACGAGGTGTCCGTGGCCGTCGACCTCTGCGTGACCGCGGAGGCGTCCGCGCCGGACGTGGCGCGCGCGATCGGAGCCGCGGTGCGCGAGTGGTGCGTCCGGGTGCATCCGGAGCTGCGGCCGCGGGTGACCGTGCGGGTCGCCGCGATCGACTAGCCGGATCCGCTAGCGGGCGCGGCTGTCCGCCGGGCGGGACGCCCCGCCGCGAGGAGCGGAGCCGGGCCGGGCGCTCTCGTGCTTCTTCGGAGTGCACCGTGCCGACCGGAGCGACGGTGCTGCAGGGCGCCCGAGGCCTGTATCCGCGCCGTCTCCCCCTGAGGAGCTCCCGCTCAGGCGCGCTCGGCGAGGAACGCGTCCGTCTCGGCCGCCGTCGGCGCGGACACCGCCGCTCCGGCGCGTGTGACCGAGATCGCCGCGGCCGCGCTCGCCCAGCGGGTGAGGGCGACCAGCTGCTCCGGATCGTCGAGCCGTGCTCCCGTGGCGGCGAGCCGGGCCGAGAAGGCGCCGCAGAAGGTGTCGCCGGCGCCGGTGGTGTCCACAGCCTCCACCCGGAAGGCCGGGGTGCGCACCGGCTCGCGGTCGCGGACCGCCACGACGACGCCGTCGGAGCCGAGGGTGACCAGCACGAGCGGCACCAGCGCGGTGAGGGCAGCGGCGAGCGCGTCGTCGTCGGCGGCGGTGATGCCGCGATCGGCGGCGAGCTCGCGGGCCTCGTGCTCGTTGACGATCAGCACGTCGAGCACCGCGAGGAGCTCCTCCGGCAGCGGGCCGATCGGGGCGGCGTTCAGGATCGACACCGTGCCGCCGGCGCGCGCGGCGCGGGCCGCCTCCGTCACCGTCGCTGTCGGGATCTCGAGCTGGAGGAGCAGGGCGTCGGCCGCCGCCACCAGGGCCGACTCCTCTCCGGTCAATCCGACCAGGGCGGCGTTCGCTCCGGAGTCGACGACGATCGCGTTCTCCCCGCGCTCGTCCACGGTGATCTGCGCGGTGCCGGTGCGGACGTCGCCGCGGCGGGCACGCAGCTCCAGCGGCTCCTCGCCGAGGACCGCGGCGAGCCGGTCTCCCGCCGAGTCGCGTCCGAGGCTCGTGACGAAGACGGTGCCGGGCTCGGTCCGTGCGGCCGCGACGGCCTGGTTGAGGCCCTTGCCGCCCGGGAAGGTGCTCGCGTCGAGGGCGAGCACCGTCTCTCCGGGAGCGGGGATGCGGGCGACCCGGTGGACGTGGTCGAGGTTGGCGCTTCCGAGCACGAGGAGGGGCATGCCCTCGACGTTAGAGCACGCGCAAGGGGGTCCGCCGCGGGCTCGGCCGCACCTACGGTGGAGGCATGGAAACTCGAATCCTCGGACGCACCGGCGCCCCCGTCTCCGTCGTCGGCCTCGGAACCTGGCAGCTCGGTGCCGACTGGGGGGACGTCGCCGAGACCGACGCCCTCGCCGTGCTCGACGCAGCGGTGGAGTCGGGGGTGACCCTCTTCGACACCGCCGACGTCTACGGCGACGGCCGCAGCGAGCGGACGATCGGCGCCTACCGCGCGGCGCACCCCGACGCGCAGGTCTTCGTCGCCACCAAGATGGGCCGTCGCGCGGAGCAGATCCCCGCCAACTACGTGCTCGACAACTTCCGCGCCTGGACCGACCGCTCGCGCGCCAACCTCGGCGTCGACACCCTCGATCTGGTGCAGCTGCACTGCCCGCCCACCTCCGTCTACTCCGACGACGCCGTCTACGACGCCCTCGACACCCTCGTCGCCGAGGGCGCGATCGCCGCCTACGGCGTCTCGGTCGAGCGCACGGAGGAGGCGCTGACTGCCATCGCCCGCCCGAACGTCGCGAGCGTCCAGGTCATCCTGAACGCGTTCCGCCTCAAGCCGCTCGACGAGGTGCTGCCCGCCGCCCGCGAGGCCGGCGTCGGCATCCTCGCGCGCGTCCCGCTCGCCTCGGGCCTGCTCAGCGGCCGCTACACGACCGAGACCGTGTTCGCGCCGGAGGACCACCGCAGCTACAACCGCGACGGCTCCGCCTTCGACGTCGGCGAGACCTTCTCGGGCGTCGACTTCGCGACCGGCGTGGAGGCCGCGCAGGAGTTCTCCCGCCTCGCCGACGACCACGGCCTCGCCCCCGCGGCGGCCGCGCTCGCCTGGATCATCCAGCAGGAGGGCGTCACCTCGGTGATCCCCGGCGCCCGCTCGCCCGAGCAGGCCCGCGCCAACGCGGCCGCCGCCTCCGCCGCCCCCCTCGGCCCCGCCTTCATGGAGGCCGTGAACGCCCTCTACGACACCCACTTCCGCCCCACCGTCCACCCGCGCTGGTAGCCGGCCCTTTCCTCACCGCCGCTGAGTCGCCCGAGAAGGCTCGTTCTCCTGGGCGGGAACGAGCCTTCTCGGGCGACTGAGCGCAGCGCCTAGGAGTTCAGCGCCGCGTCCACGATCGTGCGCGCCTCGGCCTGGACCTCGTGCAGGTGGTCGAGGCCGCGGAAGCTCTCGGCGTAGATTTTGTAGACGTCCTCGGTGCCGGAGGGGCGCGCGGCGAACCAGGCGTCCTCGGTGACGACCTTGACGCCTCCGACGGCCGCGCCGTTGCCGGGCGCCTTCGAGAGCTTCGCGGTGATCTCGGACCCGGCGAGGGTCGTCGCCGCGATCGCGTCGCCGTCCAGCTTGCCGAGGGCCGCCTTCTGCGCCTTCGTCGCCACCGCGTCCACGCGCTCGTAGACCGGGTCGCCGAAGCGCTCGGTCAGCTCGCGGTAGAGCGCCGACGGGCTCTTCCCGGTGACCGCCACGATCTCGGAGGCGAGCAGCGCGAGGAGGATGCCGTCCTTGTCGGTGGTCCAGACGGTGCCGTCGAAGCGGAGGAACGAGGCGCCCGCGGACTCCTCGCCGCCGAAGCCGACCGAGCCGTCGACCAGCCCGGGGACGAACCACTTGAAGCCCACCGGGACCTCCCAGAGGCGCCGGCCCAGCGACTCCGCGACCCGGTCGATGATCGAGGAGGAGACCAGCGTCTTGCCGATCGCCGCGTCCTCGCGCCAGCCGGTGCGGTGGCGGTAGAGGTAGTCGATCGCGACGGCCAGGTAGTGATTGGGGTTCATCAGCCCGCCGTCGGGGGTGACGATGCCGTGCCGGTCCGCGTCGGCGTCGTTGCCGGTGAGGATGTCGAAGTCGCCGGCGCGCGCGACCACCGAGGCCATCGCGCTGGGGGAGGACGGGTCCATCCGGATCTTGCCGTCCCAGTCGAGGGTCATGAAGCCCCAGGCCGGGTCGACCTCCCCGTTCACCACGGTCAGGTCGAGGCCGTGCATCTCGGCGATCAGCTGCCAGTAGTGCACGGAGGCGCCGCCGAGGGGGTCGGCCCCGATCCGCACGCCGGCCTTCCGGATCGCGTCGAGGTCGATGATGTTCGCCAGGTCCGCGACGTAGTGCGTGCGGTAGTCGTAGGTCTCGACCGCGGAGGGCTCGGCCGAGGTCACGCCGCGGTTGCCGTCGGCGATGAGCTCGTTGGCCCGGTCGGCGATCCAGGTCGTCGCGTCGGAGTCGGCGGGGCCGCCGTGCGGCGGGTTGTACTTGAAGCCGCCGTCGCGGGGCGGGTTGTGCGAGGGGGTCACCACGATGCCGTCGGCCCGGTCGGTGTGAGCGGGGTCGTTGTTGTAGCGGAGGATCGCGTGGCTGAGCGCCGGCGTCGGCACGAAGTCGTCGAACTCGTCCACGAGCACGCGGACCTGGTTGCCCACCAGGACCTCGAGGGCGGTGGTGAGGGCCGGGCGGGAGAGCCCGTGCGTGTCGGCGCCGATGAACAGCGGGCCGGTGATGCCCTGCTCCGTCCGGTACTCGACGATCGCCTGGGTGACGGCGGCGATGTGGTCCTCGTTGAAGGCCGTGTCGAACGAGGATCCGCGGTGGCCCGAGGTGCCGAACACCACCTTCTGAGCCGGGTCGGAGACGTCCGGCTTCTTCTCGTAGTACGCCCTCACGAGGGCCTCGACGTCGATGAGATCGGAGGCCTGTGCCGGCTTCCCTGCGCGATCGGTCATGCGGTCCATAGTGGCAGTCCGGCCCCCTCCAGGGGTACCGCGGCTGGCTAGGCTTGCGCCATGCCCGACAGCGCCCCCGAGACCCGTGCCTACAGCTATCTCGGGCCCAGCGGCACGTTCACGGAGGCGGCCCTCGCGCAGGTCCCGGAGGCGCGCGGACAGCTGTGGCGCAGCGTCGCGAACGTGGGGGAGGCGCTGAGCGATCTGGTCACCGGCCGCAGCGACGGCGCGGTGATCGCGATCGAGAACTCGGTCGAGGGCGGAGTGACGGCCGCGCAGGACGCACTGGCGCGGATCCCGGGGCTGCGCATCGTCGGCGAGTACCTGGTGCCGGTGTCGTTCATCCTGGTCGGCCGCCCGGGGACGAGCCTCGAGGAGGTGCGCACCGTCGCCGCGCACCCCGTCGCCTACGGGCAGTGCCGGGTGTGGCTCGACCGCGAGATCCCCAGCCACGAGCACCTGCCGGCCTCCAGCAACGTCCAGGCCACCGTCGACCTGCTGGGCGGATCTCCCGCGGACGCGGCCATCGCCCCTCCCGGGATCGTCGCCCACCACGACGTCGCGGTGCTGGCGGAGGGGATCGGCGACAATCCGAACGCCGTCACGCGCTTCGTGCACGTCTCGCGCTCGCACGCGCTGCCCGAGCCGACCGGCGCCGACAAGACCAGCGTGATCGCCGAGCTCCCGGCCGACCAGCCGGGCGCCCTGCTCGACATGCTCGAGCAGTTCGCGACCCGCGGGGTGAACCTGAGCATGATCCAGTCGCGGCCGATCGGCGATGCCCTCGGCCGGTACCGGTTCGTCATCGACCTCGACGGGCACGTCCAGGACGAGCGGGTCGCCGACGCGCTGATGGGGCTGCGGCGCTTCAGCCCGAAGGTGATCTTCCTCGGCTCGTATCCGCGCGCTGACCGCCGCCCTGTCACCTCCGTGCGACGCTACGACGACGAGGTGTTCCTCGAGGCCCGCGACTGGCTGCGCGGGATCCTCTCCCACGAGCCGGTGGTCGACGATGACCGGGGACGACGATGACGGGTCGCGACGATGACTGACGACGACGACGAACGGGTCGACCCGCGCTACGACCCGGCCTTCCAGCGCGGGTTCTCGGGACCGGTGGAGCGTCTGAGGGGCGACGAGCGGGCGTTCGCCAGGCCCGGCACGGGTGCCGCCCCCGGCGCTCCCGCCGCCACGTCCGGAGCCGCCGCTCGTCCCGCGCTCCCGGAGTCGCGCGTGGTCCGCCCCGGCTCCTCGTCCGTGCCGGGACCGCGCCGCATCATGGCCCTGCCCGACATCGCCGGAGCCGCCGAGGGCCGGCGGTCGCACCGCCTCGGCGCCGAGACCGCGCCCGCACCCCTGCCGGAGCCGGCCGCCGACCCCGCTCCCGCGGCTCCCGCCGAGCCCGTGCGCGAGGCGCCCCTGCTGCGGAACCCGTGGCTCCTCGTGCTCCTGCTCGCCGGCCTCGCGGGGACCCTGATCGGCCTCGCGCTCCTCTACACCGGCTACTCCTCGCCGCCTCCGCCCTACTACGGCGACTCCGACGTGCCCTCGCCCGCGTGGATCCAGCGGCAGCTCCTCTACTACTCCTGCATCCCCCTGCTGGGCTGCCTGCCGGCGTCGCTGCTGCTGGCGGTCGGAGTGGCCGCGCTGCGGTGGCGCGGCGTCGTCGTGCGGCCCCGCGCCGAGGAGCCGCGCGAGTCCGCGCAGCTCCTCGAGGCCGAGGCTCAGACTCCGGACGCGCCGAAGAGCAGGCCGAGGAGGTAGGTCACCAGGGCCGCGCCGTAGCCGATCCCGAGCTGGCGCAGCGCCCGGGCCAGCGGCGGGGCGCCTGAGAGCAGCCCGACGACCGCGCCGGTGGCGAGCAGGGCGATGCCCACGAGCACGCAGGCGACGACCACCGCGGCGAGCCCCGTCAGGCCGAGCAGGTAGGGCAGCACCGGGATGATCGCGCCCGAGGCGAAGAAGCAGAAGCTCGACAGCGCCGCGCCCATGCCCGTGCCGATCGACTCGTGCTCGTCGACGTCGGGGTCTCCTGCGGGACCGCCCAGCGTGATGGGGGAGGTGACGGCGCCGCCGCGCAGGCCCGTGAAGACGGAGGCGGCACGCGCGTCGGCCTGCTCCTGGGTCATCCCGCGAGCGCGGTAGACCAGGGCGAGCTCGTTCGCGTCGACGTCCAGATCGGGGACGATGCGGTTCGCGTCGAGGTCCGGGCTGGAGGCCGAGAGCAGCTCGCGCTGCGAGCGCACCGAGACGAACTCGCCCGCGCCCATCGAGAGGGCGCCGGCGAGCAGGCCCGCGATGCCCGTGAACAGGACGACGCCCGTCCCGACTCCGCTCGCCCCCACTCCGAGCACGAGGGCGAGGTTCGAGACCAGGCCGTCGTTCGCTCCGAAGACCGCCGCGCGGAACGTCCCGGAGAGGCGGTTGCGACCGCGCTCGGCGAGCCCGCGGACGACCTCGCCGTGGATCCGCTCGTCGGCGGCCATCGCCTCGGTGGCGTCGTCGTCGTCGGCGTAGGGGGAGCGGGCCTCGGCGCGCTGGATCAGGGCGAGGACGAACACGGAGCCGAAGCGGCGGGTGAGGAAGCCGAGGAAGCGCGTGCGGAGGTCCGGGCGGGGCGCGGGCTCCGCCGCGGAGCCGAGCAGCTCGCGCCAGTGCTCCTCGTGGCGTCCCTCGGCCACGGCGAGCGCGAGCAGGATCTCCCGCTCCTCGCCGGAGCGGCGGCCGGCGAGGTCGCGGTACACGGAGGCCTCGGCGAGCTCGTCGGCGAGGTAGCGGCGCCAGCGGCGCACCTGTGCGGGACTGGGGGTGGGGGCGGTGGTCGCCATGCGATCTCCTGGCTCAGGTCCGCCGACCCGCGCGAGAGGACCGGTCAGGACGTGCGTCGACTGACCGAAGGTCTCGTTCGCCCCGGCCGGAGCCGGGGTGGAGCGCCGGGCCCGGATCGTCCCGGACCAGCATGTCGACGCGCCTCGTCGTCCGCTCGGCGGACGGTGGGAACTACTCCCCTTCGCGGGGACCACCGTAGCCGAGATCGGAGGAGAACGCCCGGCCGATCCGCGGGCCGTCGGGCGGACGTCCGCCCGGCCCGGAGCCGGAGCGTCGCCGAGGACGCTCGCGCCGGGTCAGAGCGAGGCGGTCGCCCGGGCGGCGCGGCGGGCCTGGCGCTCGTGCTCGGCGTCCAGGAGCGTGCGCGTGGCGGGGACCGCCAGGAACTCGACCAGGGTGTCCGTCTCCTCGACGATGCGCTCGGCGCGGTCGAGCGGGTCGGTGCGCAGGAGGCGGCGGGCGGCGGACGCGACGTGCGCCGGCTTCGCCGCCAGGGCGCGCAGGCGCTCCTCGACGCGGCCGGCGAGGTCGGCGCGCGGCACGACCTCGGTCACGAGCTGCCACTCCAGCGCCTCGGCCGCGCGGACCGGGCGGCCGGACAGCACGAAGTCCAGCGCGCGGCGGCGGCCGACGACGCGGGGGAGCGCGGCGGTGACTCCGACGTCCGGGACGAGCCCGACGTCGCCGTACGCGCTGAGGAAGAGGGCGGCGGGAGTCGCGATCACGATGTCGGCGGCCAGAGCGAAGGCGATGCCGGCGCCGGCGACCATGCCGTCGATCGCGCAGACGACGACGGCGCGGCTGTCCTCGAGCAGGCGGATCACCTGGGCGGTCGTGGTCGCGACGTCGCGCAGGTAGTGGTCCGGGTTCTCGGACCCCATGATCGCCGAGATGTCGCCGCCCGTGCAGAACGCGCGGCCGGCCGCGGCGATCACGATGACGGAGCAGCCGGCGTCGGCGTCGAGGTCGGCGACGGTGCTCAGCAGCAGTCGCGCGGTGCCGAGATCGATCGCGTTGAGGGCGTCGGGGCGGTTGAGGGTGATCCGGGCGACGGAGCCGTCGCGCTCGAGGACGACGCCGGGGGTCGCGTCGATAAGGGGGGTGGCGTGCATGGAAGAGCCTTCAGGGGAGCAGGGGTGTCGAACGCGGGGGGACGTTCTCGGGGGATGACTCAGATTCGCAGCCGTCCGCGCGATCGGATGCCTCCTCGCGGCCGATGCTCAGCCGGCCCCGGGGGTACGCGCGGGCGGCGGCCCGTCCCGGCCCTCCTCTACACTGCTGGGGTGATTGATCCCGTACTTCTGCGCGAGAACCCGGACGTCCTGAAGCGCTCGCAGGAGGCGCGCGGCGACTCCGTCGAGCTGGTCGACGAGGCGCTCGAGGCCGACCGCGTGCGCCGTGCGGCGATCACCGAGGCGGAGCGGCTCCGGGCCGAGCAGAACGCCTTCGGCAAGACCGTCGCCAAGGCTCCGAAGGACGAGAAGGCGGCCCTCGTCGCCGAGGCCCAGCGCCTCGCCGCCGCCGCCAAGCAGGCCCAGCAGGAGGCGTCCGAGGCCGACGACGCCTTCACCGTGCTGGTGAAGCGCATCGCCAACCCGATCATCGAGGGCGTCCCCGCGGGCGGCGAGGAGTCGTTCGAGCTCGTCAGGACGGTCGGCGAGCGCCCCTTCTTCGACTTCGCCCCGCGCGACCACCTCGAGCTCGGCGAGCTGCTGGACGGCATCGACATGCAGCGCGGCGCGAAGGTCAGCGGCGCGCGCTTCTACTTCCTCAAGGGCCTGGTCGCCCGCCTCGAGATCGCGCTGATGAACCTGGGCCTCGAGAAGGCGCTCGCCGCCGGCTTCACCCCGCTGATCACGCCCACCCTCGTGCGCCCCGAGATCATGGACGGCACCGGCTTCCTCGGCGAGCACGACGACGAGGTGTACCGTCTCCGCGACGACGACCTCTACCTCACCGGCACCAGCGAGGTCGCCCTCGCCGGCTACCACGCCGACGAGATCCTCGACCTCTCCGGCGGCGCGAAGCGCTACGCGGGCTGGAGCACCTGCTACCGCCGCGAGGCGGGCTCGGGCGGACGGGACACCCGCGGCATCATCCGCGTGCACCAGTTCAGCAAGCTCGAGATGTTCGTCTACACCCTCCCCGAGGACGCCGAGGCGGAGCACGCGCGCCTGCTCTCATACCAGGAGGACGTCCTGCAGAGCCTCGGCCTGCACTACCGCGTCATCGACACGGCGGCCGGCGACCTCGGCCAGAGCGCGGCGCGCAAGTTCGACGTGGAGGCGTGGGTCCCCACGCAGGAGACCTACCGTGAGCTGACGTCGACCTCGAACTGCACCACGTTCCAGGCCCGCCGCCTCGACACCCGCTACCGCACCGAGTCGGGGAGGACGGCTCCGGTCGCAACCCTCAACGGCACGCTCGCGACCACCCGCTGGATCGTCGCCCTCCTTGAGACCCACCAGCGGGCGGACGGCTCGGTGCTCGTCCCCGAGGCGCTGCGGCCCCACCTCGGCGGCCTCGAGGTGCTCGAGCCCGTCGCATGAGCGCGGCCCGCGCCTCCGGCCGCCGCCTCGTCGCCCTCGACATCGACGGCACCGTCATGCACGAGGACGGCACCATCACCCGCGCGGTGACGGACGCGATCACCCGCGTGGCCGCCCAGGGCGACGAGGTGATGCTCGCCACCGGGCGCTCGCCCTCCTCCACCCTGCCGGTCGTCGAGCGCCTCGGGATCTCGCCCGAGTACGTGATCTGCTGCAACGGAGCGGTCACGCTCCGCCGCGACGCGTCCGGTGCCTACGTCCCCGAGACGGTCGAGACCTTCGACCCGACGGAGGTCCTGGAGACCATCCGCCGCTCCCTCCCCGACGCGCACTACGCCGTCGAGGACGCGGACGGCGCCTTCTTCTACACCGAGGCGTTCCCGGGTGGTGCCGTGATGGGTGCCGAGACGACCCACGTCCCCTTCGAGGAGCTGCTCGGCCGGCTGTGCACCCGCGTCGTCGTGATCTCGCCCGAAACCGGCATCGAGGAGTTCACCTCGCTGGTCGAGGAGATGGGCCTGCACCAGGTCAGCTACGCGATCGGCTGGACCGCCTGGCTCGACATCGCCCCGCACGGCGTCAACAAGTCCACCGCGCTCGAGGTCGTCCGCGAGGAGCTGGGCATCGAGCGGAGCGACGTGGTCGCGCTGGGCGACGGCCGCAACGACATCGAGATGCTCACCTGGGCCGCCGCCGAGGGCGCAGGGCTCGCGATGGCGCAGGCGCCCGACGAGGTGCGGGCCGTGGCCTCCGCCGTGATCCCCTCGGTCCACCAGGACGGCGTGGCGGTCGCGCTCTCGGCGCTGCGCTGATCACGGTCCCGCGCGCTCGGCGGTTACTATCGGGTGTCGCTCCTGCGGGAGCGGCCGGGAGGGCTGTCCGAGCGGCCGATGGAGCCAGTCTTGAAAACTGGTGGGCGGAAACGTCTCGTGGGTTCGAATCCCACGCCCTCCGCCACGCCGTCCGCCGCGGAGTCCCGTTCTTCGCGTCGCTTCCCGCCGGCGCCTTCCGACGCCCGTCCTGGCGCGCGACGACGGAGGGCCGCCCGCTCTCCTTCGGAACGCGCCACCCCTCTGTATAGGATTGCGCGACGCCCGGGACCGACGCCCGGCCCTCACCTCCGCACCACTGACGCCTCGACACCGGGAGACGGATGCGCCGCACGGGCCCTTCGACACAGACTCGCGACACTCCGCGCACGCCGCGCCCCTTCGTGCGGCACGGCCGCCAGAAGCGGCACACCCTCGCGCGGACCCTGGTGAAGGGAGCCGCCCTCGTGGGCGGTGTCGGTGTGGTCGCCTCGGTGTCGGTGGTCGCGATCGCGGCGACGCTGATCGTCCAGTCCGTGCAGCCCTCGGTCGACCTGCACCCGGGCGCGGCCGGCTCCAGCGTCGAGGCCGGAGGCGCCCCGGAGATCGGCGCACTGGAGGGCGGCTTCAACGTCCTCGTCGTCGGCAGCGACTCGCGGAAGGGCCAGGGCGACGCCTACGGCGACCCCGATGAGGAGACGAGCGTCCTCAACGACGTCAACATGCTGATGCACGTCTCGGCCGACCACAGCAACGCGACGGTCGTGAGCTTCCCCCGCGACATGTACGTCGACATCCCGGAGTGCGTGAACGCCGCCACGGGTGAGACGATCCCCGCCCGGTACGACACCAAGATCAACGAGGCGATGGGCAGCGACGTCAGCCTCGGCTGCGTGGCAGGGGTCGTCGAGGACCTCATGGGCGTCCGGGTCGACTACGGCGCGGTCGTGCAGTTCAACGGCGTGATCGAGATGTCGAACGCGGTCGGCGGAGTCGACGTCTGCGTCGCGACCGAGATCGCGGACCCCTACACGAACACCTACCTCGAGCCGGGCGTGCACTCGCTCGAGGGCATGGCGGCGCTGCAGTTCCTCCGCAGCCGCCACGGCATCGGCGACGGCAGCGACCTGACCCGCATCAGCAACCAGCAGGTCTTCCTCTCGGCGCTCGTGCGCCGGATCAAGAGCGCGGACACCCTCCTCAACCCGGTCGCGCTCTACGGGCTCGCAAAGGCGGCGCTCGGCAACATGACGCTCTCGACCGGTCTCGACAACGTGAACACGATGGTCCAGATGGGACTCGCGCTGAAGGACGTCGACCTCGCGGACGTCGTCTTCGCGCAGTACCCGACCGGGGCGACTCCGAGCGGAGTGGAGCCGGACCGCGCCGCGGGCGACGTCCTGGCGAGCGCCCTGCAGACCGATCAGCCGATCGCCATCACCGGCGGCACGGGCGCCGGCGCGACCGTGGAGGGCGAGGCGGCGGCCCCGGCCGACACCGCCGCTCCGTCGGGCCCGGCGACCGCGGATCCGCTGGCGACGGCCGAGGCGGCACCCGGCACTCCTGCACCCGGCACTCCTGCAGCGACTCCCGAGGACGGATCCAAGGTTGCCCTGCCAGAATCGGTCACCGGCCAGAGCGCCGACCAGCAGACCTGCTCGGTCGGCTTCTTCGGCTGAGCCGAGGGCGGGCGGCACCACGGGTGCTCTCCACCTCGCGCGCTGACTCCGGGACGACACGCGTCCCGCAGCCGAGAGAGAGTGCGACCCGATGAGCGAACGCGCGTCCACCCGGACCACAGCAGCACGGCACGGCCGCCTGCGCCGCCCGAGCGGCGTGCGCTTCGCCGCGCGGATCCTCGCAGCCTGCGTGGGCGTCGGCGTGCTCAGCGCGGTCTGCATCGTGGCGATCGCCGCCTCGCTGATCGCCGGGAGCGCGCGTCCGTCCGTCGACCTAGGGATCGACTCGGGCGGAGGCGACGTGCCCGAGATCGGGGCGATCGAGGGCGGCGTCAACATCCTGCTCGCCGGCAGCGACAGCGCCGACGGATCGGCCGCCGGGGCCTACGGCGAGCGTGCCGAGAACCTCAACGACGTCACGATGCTCATGCACATCTCGGCCGACCACTCGACCGTGGAGGTCGTCAGCTTCCCCCGCGACCTCTACGTACCGATCCCCTCCTGCACCGACCCGGCCACCGGCGCCGTCTCGGACGCGGTGGACTCGGCGAAGATCAACACCTCGCTCGAGGCCGGCGGGCTGGCGTGCACCGTGCAGACGGTCGAGCAGCTGACCGGGCTCGAGATCCCCTACGCGGCGCTCATCCAGTTCGAGGGCGTCATCGAGATGTCGAACGCGGTCGGCGGAGTGGACGTCTGCGTCGCCACCCCGATCCAGGACGAGTACACGGGGCTGAACCTCGACGCGGGCACGCACACGCTCGTCGGCGCCGAGGCGCTGGCGTTCCTCCGCACCCGGCACGGCGTCGGCGACGGCAGCGACCTCACCCGCATCTCGAGCCAGCAGGTGTACCTCTCATCGCTGGTGCGCAAGGTGAAGAGCGCGTCGACGCTCTCGAACCCGGTGAACCTCTACGGCCTCGCGAAGGCGGCCGTCTCGAACATGCAGCTCTCCACCTCGCTCGAGAACGTGAACACCCTCGTGTCGATCGGCCTCGCGGTGAAGGACGTCGACCTCGCGAACGTGGTCTTCGTGCAGTACCCGACCTTCATCGACGGCAACGGCGTGTACCCCAGCGAGGACGCGGCGGCGGCGCTGAACGCGGCGCTCCTCGCCGACCAGCCGATCGCGCTGAGCGGCACCACCGGCGGCGGCTCGCAGTCGACGGGGGAGGAGCCCGGGGCGACCAACGCTCCGGCGGCCACGGAGTCGCCGGCCACCGACGCCCCCGCGACCGACGCCCCCGCGACGAGCGCACCCGACGGGCCGGTCACCCTTCCGAGCGACGTCTCCGGGCAGACCGCGCAGCAGGAGACCTGCACCATCGGCCGGCCCCTGTCGGACCAGTAGGCGGCTTCCCGCCTTCCCGTGGAGGGGCGGGCGCCCGTGTCGCGAGGCCCTCGCGCGTGCGGTTATGATGGTCGTCGTGCGTCCGCCAGCGGGCGCTCAGGAGTCGTCGCATAGTCCGGTCGAGTGCACCACCCTGCTAAGGTGGAGAACCCTTTATTGGGTTCCGTGGGTTCAAATCCCACCGACTCCGCATCGTCCGAAGGCCCCGCTCAGGCGGGGCCTTCGTCGTTCCCGGCGGTGACTGCGCCTGCCGCAGTACCGGCGTCTCCCTGCGGTGCCGGTGTCTCCGCAGTGCCGGGGTCTCGCGGTGCCGGAGCCTTCCGGCCGGCGCTCCGCCGCTCGCGCGCGGCGTCGGCGGCCGATGCGACCCGGCGCCTCAGCCGGCCGGGATCCGCCGCCGATCCGCCGGGCGGGTGCGCTCCCGGAGCGGCTACCCTGATCGGATGCCCAGCCCGATCCTCGACGCCCTGTCCGCCCCTCCCGCGCGGAGGGACGTCGCCTCGATCCGGGGTGCTCTCGCCGAGGTCGCGATCGGCGACTCGGTGCGCGTCCTCGTCCGCTCCCCGCGCTACGGCCTCTACGGGATCGAGGGGGTCGTCCGCCAGGCCGTCGGCGGCGAGCTCGTCGTCGCGGACGTCTTCCTCGGCACGGGGACCGAGATCCAGAGCATCGCCCTGGCTCCGGACGCCGACGAAGTCGGCGGGGAGCGCTCGGCCGAGGGACTCGAGCACGGGGATCCGGTGCGCGTGGCGTTCTCGACTCCGGCGCTCGGGTCGTTCACGATCACGGGCCCGCTGACGGCCGGCGGCCGCGACGGGTTCCTCCTCGTCGGCAGCTGGATCGTCGCGGACGGCGGCGAGCCAGGCCGCCACGTCGACCGCATCGAGCGCCTGACGGACGTCGGCGTGCACGAGAAGCACGTCCCCGGGCGCCGCTCCGCGGTCGAGGAGTAGCCCCTCAGCTCTGGCAGTGCGGGCACCAGTAGGTGACCCGCAGCTGCAGCTCGTCGTCGCCGAGCTCGCCGCGCTCGATCGGAGTGCCGCAGCGCCGGCACGGCTTGCGGTCGCGGCCGTAGACCCAGAGCTGCTGGCCCGGGCGCAGGTTGCCGGTCGTCGTGCGCTCGATCCGCTCGCGGTTCACGGTGATGAGCCGCTTCGCGAGCGCGATGGTGCGCACGAGGTCGCCGCTCCCGCCGACCGGGCGCGTGGGCAGCACACCGCGCAGGAAGCACAGCTCGGCGCGGTAGACGTTGCCGAGTCCGGCCATGATCCGCTGGTCGAGCAGCGCGAGCCCGATCGGCCGCTCCGGATCGGCGGACAGGCGTCGCAGCGCCTCCTCCGCGTCCCAGTCGGCGCCGAGCAGATCGGGGCCGAGGTAGCCGACCACGTCCTCCTCGGCCGAGCGCGGGACGATCTCGAGGAGCCCGAGCTCGAAGCCGACCGCCTGCCAGTCCTCGGTCTCGAGGACGATCCGGGCCTGGAACGCCGGCCGGTGCCACTTCGGCCGCTCGCCCTCGCCGCGGGCGTAGAGGTGCCAGCTCCCCTCCATCTTGAGGTGGGAGTGGATCAGCGCGTCGCCGACCCGCATCAGCAGGTGCTTGCCGCGGGGGACGACCTCGTCGATCGTCTCGCCGGTGAGGTCGACCGTCGCGTACTTCGGCACGCGGACGTCGCACCGGGTCAGGACCTCGCCGTCCAGCGCCTCGGCGAGATTGTGGGCGGATCGGTAGACGGTGTCACCCTCGGGCACGCTGGCTCCCTCCGGCGCTCACGAGCGCATCCTCAGGCCGCGCGGATTCGCGACGAAGCCGGCGGCGACGAGGGCGTCGCCGAAGGGCGTGCCGAGCGCGAAGACGCCGTCGATCTTCTCGACGGTCAGCTTCTCGACCCCGCGGGAGCGGACCAGCTGCGAGAGGGCGCCGGCCGCGTCGGCGAGAGCCGCCTCGTCGGCGGTGAAGGTGAGGGCGGTCTTGCCGCCGCGCTCGAGGTAGACCGCGAGCGCTCCGTCGACGACGGCGACCAGCGCGCCGGCCTTCCGACCGGGGCGGTGCCCCTCGCCCTGCGGCCACGGCAGAGCGGCGCCGAACGGATTGGCGGGGTCGGTCGCCGCCAGCGCGAGCACCGGTCGTGAGCGCTCCTGCGCCTCGTCCTGCGGGGCGAACGTGCGGAGCCGGTCGACGCTGCCGGCGGTGCCGAACTGTGCTGCTCCCAGCTTCTCGATGAAGTAGCCCCTCCGGGCGCGGCCCTGCTGCTCGAAGCCGCTCAGCACCTTGTAGGCGAGGGCGAAGCCGCCCAGGACGCCCTCGGCCTGCACGGAGCCGCGGGTGACGATCCCGTACCGCTCGAGCAGCGTCTCGCCGAGCGCGTGCCCGCGGATCGTCGCGTCCGACTCCGCGAGCGGCACGATCGACCAGCGGCCGCCGGCGGTCGGCGGCCCCACGCGGGTGGCCATCGTGGGGCGGGCGGTCATCCGGCCCCGGGGCGCGCGGGCGCGGGCGGGGGCGCGCGGCTGGCGGTGGGCGCCGCCGGTCGAGCCGACGAGGGTGCGCAGCGGCGCCAGGGTGTCGTTCGTGACGAGCCCGGCCCAGACCAGCTCCCACAGGGCCTCGACGAGGCCCGCGTCGTCGGTGGAGCCGACCGCGTCGGAGAGCTGGCGGAAGAAGTAGCCGCCGCCCGAGCCGAGCACGCCGACGATCTCCTGCTGGAGCTCGGTCAGGGTCACGGACTCGGCGGCGGGGACGGGGAGGGTCAGCCCTGCCGTGTCGGCGAGATGGAGGCTCACCCAGCCGTCGTTGCCGGGCAGGGTGCCCGCGCCGGCCCAGAGGACCTCGCCGGTCGCGGTGAGCTCGTCGAGCATCGCGGGGGAGTAGTCGCGCACCCGGGCGGGCAGGATCAGCGACTCCCACGCGGACGCGGGGATGGGCGCGCCGGCCAGCTGGTCGATCACGGAGGCCACGCCGTCGATGCCGCGGAGCGAGCCGCCGACGTGCTGCCAGGCGGGGAGGAAGCGGGCGTACGCGGCCGCGTCGACCGGCTCCACCTCCTTGCGGAGCGCGGCGAGAGAGCGGCTGCGCAGGCGGCGCAGCACCTCGGCGTCGCACCACTCGGTCCCGGTGCCGGTGGGGCGGAACTCGCCCTCCGAGACGCGACGCTCGCCCGCGAGGCGGCGCAGGGTGTCGGTGACGACCGCGACGCCGAGGCCCAGGCGGGTGGCGACGGCGGCGGCGGTGAAGGGGCCGTGGGTGCGCGCGTAGCGGGCGACGAGGTCGCCGAGCGGATCGCGGACGGGGTCGATGAAGGCGACGGGGACGCCGATCGGCAGGGGCACGCCGAGAGCGTCGCGGAGCCGGGAGGCGTCCTCCATCGCGGCGTACCGCTGCTCGCCGCCGAGCCCGACGGGCAGGACACGCTTCGCTTTCACGAGCGCGGCGACGTCGGCCTCGAGCACCGCGCGCTCGATCGCGGGCGCCTTCGCGACGTCCGCCGAGGCGACCGACTCGTCGACCAGGCGCTCCCCGAGCTCGTCGAGCGTCAGCGGGCCGAGCAGCCGGAGCAGGTCGGCGGCGCCCTCGAGCCCGCGGAGGCGGCGCTCGGGCTCGACGCGCTGCAGCTCGCGCTCGATCTGCGCGAGGACGGCCGGGTCGAGCAGCTCGCGCAGCTCCGCCCGGCCGAGCAGCTCGCCGAGGAGCGTCGCGTCGACCGAGAGCGCCGCCGCGCGGCGCTCGGCGAGCGGGCTGTCGCCCTCGTACATGAAGGCAGCGACGTAGCCGAAGAGCATGGACCGCGCGAACGGACTGGCGGTCGGCGTCTCGACCTCGAGGATCCGCAGCTCGCGCCCGTCCAGCCGTGCGGCGAGCCGGAGCAGCGCGGGCAGGTCGTAGACGTCCTGGAGGCACTCGCGGACGGTCTCGAGGATGATCGGGAAGGTCGGGTAGGTGCGGGCGACGTCGAGGAGCTGCGCCGCCCGCTGCCGCTGCTGCCAGAGCGGGGAGCGCTTGCCCGGGTTGTACCTCGGGAGCAGGAGCGCCCGCGCCGCGCACTCGCGGAACCGGGCGGCGAAGAGGGCGGAGCCGCCGACCTCGCTCGTGACCAGCTGCTCCAGCTCCTCGCGCTCGAACAGGAACAGCTCGGAGCCCGGCGGCTCCGACTCGGTGTCGGGGATCCGCACGACGATGCCGTCGTCCCCGGCCATCGCCGCTCCGTCGACGCCGTGCCGCTCGCGGACGCGAGCGCCGATGGCGAGCGCCCACGGCGAGTGCACCTGCATCCCGTACGGGGAGTGCAGCACCAGCCGCCAGTCGCCCAGCTCGTCGCGGAAGCGCTCGAGCACGAGGGTGCGGTCGTCCGGGATCTGCCCGGTGGCCAGGCGCTGCTCGTCGAGGAAGGAGAGGAGGTTGTTGGTCGCGTACTCGTCGAGCCCGGCCGCCGTGCAGCGCTCGCGCGCCGTCTCGGGGGCGGCGGCGCCCACCTCGCGGGTGAACGCCCCGATCGCCTCGCCGAGCTCGGCGGGGCGCCCCTGCGAGTCGCCCTTCCAGAACGGGAGGCGCCCGGGCTCACCGAACGCCGGCGTCACGATCACGCGGTCGTAGGTGATCTCCTGGATGCGCCAGCTGGTGGCTCCGAGCGCGAAGACGTCGCCGACGCGGGACTCGTAGACCATCTCCTCGTCGAGCTCGCCGACGCGGTTGCCGGTCGAGCCCGGCTCGCCGACCATGAACACGCCGAAGAGCCCGCGGTCGGGGATGGTGCCGCCGCTGGTGACGGCGAGGCGCTGGGCGCCGGGCCGGCCGGTGAGCGTGTTCGCGTCGCGGTCCCAGACGAGGCGCGGCCGCAGCTCCGCGAACTGGTCGGAGGGGTAGCGGCCCGAGAGCAGGTCGAGGGTCGCCTCGTAGGCGGAGCGGGGCAGGGACACGAACGGGGCGCTGCGGCGGACGGTGTCGAACCAGTCGTCCACGTCGAGGCTCTCGAGGGCCGTCGCGGCGACGGTCTGCTGCGCGAGGATGTCGAGCGGGTTCGCGGGGACGGCGATCGCCTCGATCAGTCCCGAGCGCATCCGCTCCGTCGTCACGGCGGAGTGGAGCAGGTCGGCCCGGTGCTTGGGGTAGAAGGACCCGCGCGAGACCTCGCCGACCTGGTGGCCGGCTCGACCCACGCGCTGCAGGGCGCTCGCGACCGAGGGCGGCGTCTCGACCTGGACGACGAGGTCGACCGCGCCCATGTCGATCCCCAGCTCGAGGCTCGAGGTCGCGACCACGCAGCGCAGGCGGCCGGACTTCAGGTCGTCCTCGATGATCGCGCGCTGCTCCTTGCTCACCGAGCCGTGGTGAGCGCGGGCGAGCAGTGGCTCCTCGTCGGGCGCGGACTGCCCGCTGCCGCTCGTGCCCCCGGCCGCTCCCATCGCCTCGGCCGGGGAGCGGCGGACGGAGGAGGAGGCCGCCTCGGCGAGCAGGGCCCCGACGGCGACGGGCTCGCCCGCCTCGCGCGCCCGCTCCGCGGCGAGCTCGCGGCGCTCGGCGTAGATCTCGTTGAGCCGGGCGGTCAGCCGCTCGGCGAGGCGGCGGGAGTTCGCGAAGACGATGGAGGAGGTGTGCGCGAGGACCCGGTCGACGATCGACTCCTCGACGTGCGACCAGATCGACCCGCTCTGCGGACCGGTGGCCCCCATCGTCGATCCGTCCTGCGGAGCCGCCGTCCCCAGCTCGGACATGTCCTCGACCGGGACGACGACGCTGAGGTCCCACTGCTTCTCGGACGCCGGAGCCACGATCGCGACCGGGGAGCGGCCGGCGAGGAACCGGGCCACCTCCTCGCGCGGACGCACCGTCGCCGAGAGGCCGATGCGCTGCACCGGCTTCGGGAGCAGGGCGTCGAGCCGCTCGAGGGAGACGGCGAGGTGCGCCCCGCGCTTGGTCGACGCGACCGCGTGGACCTCGTCGACGATGACCGTCTCGACGCCGCGGAGCGACTCGCGCGCCGCCGAGGTGAGCATGAGGTAGAGCGACTCGGGGGTCGTGATCAGGATGTCCGGCGGCGTCTTCTGCAGCACGCGCCGCTCGGCGGCGGGCGTGTCTCCCGACCGCACCCCGACGGTGACCGTGGCCGGCGCGCTGCCGATGCCCTCGGCGCTCAGCCGCAGCGCCGTCTGGGTGACGCCGACGAGCGGCGAGCGGAGGTTGCGCTCGACGTCGACGCCGAGAGCCTTCAGCGGCGAGACGTAGAGCACGCGCGTGCGGTGCTGCGGATCCTCCGGCGGCGGGCCCTGCACGAGCCGGTCGATCGCCCAGAGGAAGGCCGAGAGCGTCTTGCCGGAGCCGGTGGGAGCGACCACGAGGGCGTGCGCTCCACTCGAGATGGCCGACCAGGCGCCCTCCTGGGCGGCGGTCGGCGCCGGGAACGCGCCCTCGAACCACGCGCGCGTGGCGGGGGAGAAGCGCTCGAGGACGTCCGGCATGCACCCATCCTCCCTGCCACCTCCGACATTGCCGGGGCCGCGGCCCGGGGGCGAGCCCTTGACGCGGGGGAGTCCGCCCGTCAGGCGAAGCCGAGACGCACGAACGTGCCGATGTCGGCGAGCTCGGCCTGCCCGACTCCGTGGGCGACGCCCTCGTAGACCCGGGCGTCGAGCGCCGTGTGCTCCGGGAACCAGGCCGCCGCGTCCCGCACGAGCTCCTCCGGGATCACCGTGTCGAGCGTCCCGCGGCCCCAGAACACCGGAGGACGCTCGCGGGCGAGCCGCTCGTCCGCGTCGTCGCCCTCGGCGAGCGGGACCACGAACCCGGACAGAGCGACCGCGAAGGCGAAGCGGCCCGGCGCGCGCCGAAGCAGCTGCACCGCCAGCGCGGCGCCCTGGGAGAAGCCCAGCAGCCCCACCGGACCCGGGTGCCCCAGAGCGTCGAGCCACTCGATCACCCCCGCCGCCGCCGCCTCGACGGCCTCGGGATCGGCCCGCGGCTCATCAGGCACCAGCGGCACCCGGAGCGGCCACCACGCGTTCGCCCCGCCGCCCAGGGCGAGAGGCGCCCGGAGGGACGCGAGGACCGGCTCCAGCGGCAGGTAGGCGCCGAGCGAGAACAGGTCCCCCTCGTGCGAGCCGTAGCCGTGCAGCAGCACCAGGAGGGGCCTGCCGACGCGGTCGCGCTCGGAGGAGGACCACAGCACCGCGTTCGCGTCGATTCCCATCGCACCATCATCCCCCTGAGTGCGGGATCGCCGCCGCCGGTCGGAACACCAGCCGCGAAGGGTGAGAATGGCTGCATGAGCGTGCGCACCCCTGACCCGAACTCCGGGTGGCTGTCCGACGACGAACTCGCCGAGATCCGTCGGCGGCTCCCGCTGCTGTACGTGGAGGCCGTGCCCGTCCGGGTCGACGGGCTCGGGCAGGTCACCGAGGTCGGCGTGCTCCTGCGCGCGACCCCCTCCGGCCAGATCACCCGCACGATCGTCTCGGGCCGCGTGATGTACGGCGAGACGCTGCGCGACGCGCTGTTCCGCCACCTCGAGAAGGATCTCGGTCCCATGGCCTTCCCCCTCCTCCCGGCGAGCCCGCTCCCCTTCCACGTCGCCGAGTACTTCCCGATGCCCGGCATGGGACCGTTCACCGACGACCGCCAGCACGCGGTCTCCCTCGCCTACGTCGTCCCCGTCACCGGCACCTGCGACCCCCGCCAGGACGCCCTCGAGCTCACCTGGATGACCCCCGACGAGGCCTGCTCCGACGCGATCTCCGCCGAGATGGAGGGCGGGCGGGGCGCGCTGATCCGCGCCGCGCTCGCTTCCGTCGGCCGCCTGTCCTAGCGGCGCGGATCGGCCGCGGTGCTTCCTGCGCCGATAGCGGCGCGCCGCGGTCGGCTCGCAGGGACAGCAGGCCGGCTGGAGCATCGTGCGTCCGCCTGGACCGATTCGCCGGCACGCGACTCGGCCGTTCGGCTCGTGGATCCGGCATCCACGGGACCTCTGTGACCGGGCGAGGAGAGGCGGCGCCCCTGCCCGACGACGGCGCAGCAGGGGATCGCCTGATCAGGACGTGGTGAGGACTTCCGGAGCTCCCTGCGCGGGACTCCGCTCGAAGAGGTGAAGCGGGAACGACGAAGGGCCGGGGCCCGCGACCAGAAGTCGCGGGCCCCGGCCCTTCGTGATGTCGGCGCCCTGATCAGGACGAGCGCTGAGGCGCGATCACCGAACGCCCAGCCCCCGGACCAGCCGCTGCCCGCGAGGCGAACGGTCGATCCGCGTGCGAGCGGATCGGCCTAGCCGGTCGCGACACGCTCTGCGTATCGCGACCGTGCTTGAAGCCGACCGCGGTGCGCCGCTCCGCGGCTGCCCGCGAGGCGAACGGTCGATCCGCGTGTGAGCGGATCGGCCTAGCCGGTCGCGACACGCTCTGCGCGTCGCGACCGTGCTTGAAGCCGACCGCGGTGCGCCGCTCCGCGGCGCACAATCGGACTCAGCCCTGCGCGCGGCGGCCGCCGCGGCGGGCGCCGCCGCCGGCGGACTCGCGGGCGGGAGCGCCCGAGGCTGCTCCGCCGGTCGCGGTGCTGTAGAACGAGCGCGATCCGCCCGAGGTCGAGGGGGCGCCGTCGGCCGAGCGGCTGCGGCCTCCGCGGGCGCCTCCGCGGGCGCCGCCGCGGGCGGGTCCCTCGGCGGCGGTGCGGTCGCGGCGGGGGCGGTCGCCTCCGCCGGTCGCGGCACCCGTCGAGCGTCCGCCGCGGGGTGCGGCGGTGCCCTCGGTGCGGGCCGCGCGCTTGCGCTGCGCGTTGGCGCCCTGCGAGCGTCCGCCCTGCGACTGGCCGCGGACGGGCTCGACGGCGGCGCTGGGGGTGACGTACGGAGCGACGTCGCCGACGAGCTTCGCGACGGCGGCCGAGTCGGCCGTCACCTGCTGGGGCGCGACCTGGATCGCGGCCTTGCGGAGGAGGGTCTTCACGTCGCTGCGCTGCGTGGGCAGGACGACGGTGACGACGTCTCCCTCGCTGCCGGCGCGGGCGGTGCGGCCCGAGCGGTGCAGGTACGCCTTGTGCTCCATCGGCGGGTCGACGTGGATGACGAGCTCGACGTCGTCGACGTGCACGCCGCGGGCTGCGACGTCGGTGGCGACGAGGACCTTGACGGTGCCGGCGCCGAACGCGGCGAGGTTCCGGTCGCGGGCGACCTGCGAGAGGTTGCCGTGCAGGTCGACCGCGGGGATGCCCTGGCCGGTGAGCTGCTTGGCGAGCTTCTTCGCGTGGTGCTTGGTGCGCATGAAGAGGATGCGGCGGCCGGTGCCGGACGCGAGGGTCTTCACGAGCGCGTTCTTGGCGTCGAGGCCGTCGACCTCGAACACGTGGTGGGTCATCAGCGCGACGGGGGAGTTGGCCTCGTCGACCGAGTGGAGCACCTCGTTCTGGAGGTACTTCTTGACCAGCTTGTCCACGCCGTTGTCGAGCGTCGCGGAGAACAGCAGGCGCTGGCCGCCGCGGGGGGTCTTGTCGAGGATGCGCGTGACGACCGGCAGGAAGCCGAGGTCGGCCATGTGGTCGGCCTCGTCGAGGACGGTGATCTCGACGGCGTCGAGGTTCACGAAGCCCTGCTTCATCAGGTCCTCGAGGCGGCCCGGGCAGGCCACGACGATGTCGACGCCCTGCTTGAGCGCGGCGACCTGGCGCTGCTGCGAGACGCCTCCGAAGATCGTGGTGGTGACGATGCCGTACGCGTCGGCGAGGGGCTGCATCGCGGCGGTGATCTGCGTGGCGAGCTCGCGGGTCGGCGCGAGGACGAGTCCGAGCGGGCGGCCGGGGCGGCGGCGTCCGCCGGCGAGCGAGCCGCCGAGTCGGGCGATCATCGGGATGGAGAAGGCGAGGGTCTTGCCGGAGCCGGTCTTGCCGCGGCCGAGGACGTCGCGTCCGCCGAGGGTGTCGGGCAGCGTGTCGACCTGGATCGGGAAGGGCTCGGTGATGCCGCTCGCGGTGAGCGCGGCCACGAGGGGGGCCGGCACGCCGAGGGCGCTGAAGGAGAGGGGGGTGTTCGACATGAAGTGGTGCCTTTCGGGGGCATCATGCCGATCGAGGACGCGCGGGCGGTGGCCGGGGCGCGGGTGATCGGCGTTCGGGCGAAGGTGACGGTGGTCACATCCGTTCGCCGTACGATTCGGTGCGCGCGGCCGGGGGCCTCATGCACGTGCGCCAGATGGTCGGGACGGATCCTCGACGGTCAGAGTCCTAGGGGACAAGGGGCGTTCTACGACGCGGGGGAGCGCAGTCGCTGCGCTCGCACCATCCCACTCTAGTGGATGCCGATCCATCCGCGCATCGCGGCCTGCACGCGGGAGCCGTCGCGGTCGCTCAGCTTGGTCCCGACGAAGTCGCCCGCCCAGTCCGAGGTCTGCACGCGGAAGGCCGGCTCCGGGTCGCGCAGGGTCTTCAGGATGACAGCGGCGACGTCGGACGGGTCCTGCGCGTGGGTCGAGGAGAAGGACGACGCGGCGCGGTCGAGGTAGGCGCCGAGCGCCGGCGAGTAGGGGCCGGCCTGCGCGAGCATCGCCGCCGCGTCGATGCCGACGTTCTCGACGAAGCTGCTGCGGACCGCTCCCGGCTCGATCAGCGACACGTGGACGCCGACGGAGGCGGCGACCGGGGCGAGCGCCTCGAAGAACCCCTCGACCGCGAACTTCGCCGCGCAGTAGTCCTCGTTGAACGGCTGCCCGATCGCGCCGCCGACGCTCGAGACGGTGACGATGCGACCGCGGGACGAGCGCAGCATCGGCATCGCGGCGCGGGTGACCGCGACGGTGCCGAAGAAGTTGACCTCCATCACGCGGCGCAGCTCCTCCGGATCCTCCAGCTCGAGGGTGCCGAGGTGGCCGGCTCCGGCGTTGTTCACGAGGGCGTCGAGACCGCCGAGCTCCTCCTCCACGGCGCGGAGGCAGCCGGCGACGGAGTCCGCGTCGGTCACGTCGAGCGCTCGCAGGTCGAGCTCGACGCGTGCCTCGGCGGCGGCGGCGCGCAGGCCCTCCGCCCGCTCCGGATCCCGCACGGTGGCGACCACCCGCCAGCCCGCGCGCGCGGCCTCGATCGCGGTGGCGCGGCCGATGCCGGTGGAGGTTCCGGTGACGAGGAGGACGGGACGGGGCATGCGGCTTTCCTGCTTTCCGGCGCACGACGGCGCCGCCCGGAGGCTATCGGCCGCCCCTCCGAGAACGTCCAGGGTCGGTGTCAGCCCCGGTAGCGCTCGCCGACCGGCACCTCGACCGGCAGCCGGTTGCCCGCCTGGGCGAGCGGGCAGGCCCAGGCCGGGTCGTAGGCGCAGGAGGGGTTGTAGGCGAAGTTGAAGTCGAGGACCAGCGTCCCCGGGGCGGAGCCCGGGCCGAGGTCGGCGCCCTTCACGGTGTCCAGGAGGTAGCGGCCGCCGCCGTAGGTGCCGCCGGGTGTCCCCGCGAGGGCGTCCTTGACCGGCAGGAACAGTCCTCCTCCGTAGGACGCGAGGCGCCAGACGTCGAGGCTGCCGGCGTCCGGCACCTCGACCGTGCCGATCAGCTCGAAGGGGACGGTGCCGTCGGTGCCGGTCTCCACGTCCATCCGCCGCGCCTCCTCGGCCGGAGCCACCTCGAGCTCGAAGCGCCAGGCCGCGTCGTAGGGCGCGATCGGCAGCGAGCGGAAGTGCGCGCGGTCGGCCGGGAGGAGGGGGGTGGAGGGGTGCTGCGCGAAGAGCGCGTTGCGCCCGCGGATCCAGGACGCGTGCGCGGCGAGCAGGTCCACGTTCGAGAGCCGGCGCACCTCCGCGTAGAGGGCCTGGACGTGGCGGCGCCAGTCCGACACCTCGACCGCGGTCGTGAGGCGGCGGCGGGGCGAGACGCCGTCGTCGTCCTGCTCCTCCTCGTCGGCGGAGGGCCACTGGAGGCGCAGGAGCTCCGAGCGCGACAGCTCGGTCTCCTCCTCGGCGACGCCGTCGGGGCTCATGCGGCGGACTCCCCGCGCGGGCGGGTGTCGGCACCGAGATCGTGGCGCCAGGACGGGGCGAGGGAGCGGATGCGGATGCCGCGCCACTGCCAGAACGCCCACATCGACGGCCAGAGCGCGGCCGAGGCGAGGCCCGCCGAGAACTCGAGGCGGTCGCGGAAGAGCGTGCGCCCGTCAGGGAGCGGGGCCACGGCCATGCGGTGGTCCCACGCGGTGATGAGGCGGAGGGAGCCCGTGAGGGGCCCGCCGCTGTCGCGCAGGATCCGCACGTCGGGCATCGAGGGGACGCGGCGGTAGGAGAGGTCGATCTCCTGCGCGCCCATCGGCACGATCCCGAGGGCGTCCATCGCGACCTCGTGGGAGCCGAGCCCCCAGGTCGGGCGGAAGCCGCCCTCGTCCAGCGACGCGGCGGTCAGGAGCGGGGACATCACCTCCCGGAACACGGCCGGACTCTGCAGGGCGCGCCAGGCGGAGTCGGCGTCGGTGTCGAGCACGTGCTTGAGCATCACCTTCACGAGGGACATCCTCCTCCGCCCGCCCCTGCGCGGGAACCGGGTGCGCGCGGAGCCCCGGACGTGTATGCGCCTCCGGGGCTCGCTACCGTGTCAGGGTGACCGCTCCCGCCGCCTCCGTCGACCAGTCGACCTACCAGATCCGCTTCGAGTGGGGGGCCCGCGCCCTCCGCGTGCTCGCCCCCGCCCACGTCACGGTGCTCGTCGACGCTCTGCCCGGAGGCGAGAGCCCCGACCTCGGGGGAGTGGAGGGCCGCGTCGTCCGCGCGGGCCTGGCCGACCGCTCGGCCGTCGCCCGCTGGATCCTGGAGCGCCAGCACGAGAACGGCGGGCGCACCAGCGTCAACGTGATCGCACTCGGCGACGTCGACGACAGCGGAGCGGCGCGGTTCGCGATGGAGGACCAGCTGGCGGCCGGCGCCGTCGTCGACGCGCTCATCGGGCTGGGCATCGACCACGTCTCGCCCGAGGCCGCGGTGGCCTGCGCGTCCTACGAGGGCCTGCGCCGGGCGTGCGCGCATCTGCTCACCGCGTCCGAGTCCGGCCGCCTGCTCGCCGCCGAGGGGCGGGCGGACGAGGTCCGCGCCGCCGCCCGGGTCGACACCGTCGACGAGGTGGCGGTCCTCCGCTGACCCGCCGCTCCGGCGGGCGCGGCCTCCGAGAGGTGCAGGGCGTCCGCGGAGCGCACAAGCCCCTGCGGATCCGAGCCGCCGCCTCGCGCGGCTGACGCACCGCCGCGGCACCGGGAGCGGCACCGCGGCGGGACGGGTCAGTCGGAGACGCGGACCGAGCGGTCGAAGGCGA
>NZ_PSUE01000033.1:0-30224 GCF_002931645.1 Rathayibacter sp. AY2B5
GGGGGGGGTGGGGGGGGGGGGGGGGGGGGGGGGCGGGGGGGGGGGTGGGGGGGAGCGGGGGGGGGGTGGGGGTGGTGGGGCGGGCGCGGCGGCGGGGCGAGTGCCGAAGGGTGTCGCCGAGCTCGGTTTTTCGTCTCATGACCGGCGCCCCTGGCGGGCTTCCTCCGAACGAGAACCGGCTTCCCGTGACTGCTCGGCACCCTGTCATGCACTTCGTGCTCACGAGTGCTTCGGAAGGAGGAACGCCGGGAACACCTCAGCGAATCTCTCGGCGGTGACTATGAGCCATTGAGCGAGATCAGGAGCGGTGGCCTCGTCGCGCCACTCGCCGGTTTCGCGTAGGAGGACCTGGCTCGACAGGTTCCCCGGCTCATTGAGCCACTCGAGATCCGCGCCGACGGCAGCCTCGATCTCCACGCGATGGTCGAGCAGGCGGGCGAAGAGCGCCTTGTCCTCTCGGATCTTCAGCGCACAGGAGACGCCGGCGGGTTCGCGGGACGACAATCCGAGGACGATGACGGATCCGGGCACGCCGAGACTCACGTCGACAGTGGATCCGGTCGATCCGCTGGGCCAGGACGTGATCCTCGTCTGGAGACTCTCGCCGAGGTCGTGGACCTTGAGGAAGAACGCCTTCCTCTGCGCGAGGAGCGGCCGGGTCCCAGGCACCCGATGTCGATCCTGGTCGATCTCCAGCCCCGCGAGATCGGCGAGGTCTTCGGCGCGGAGGAACTGCGCCGGATCGGCCCGGCCCTCGCGATCGAAGGTGAGACCCTCGGACTCGAGGAACTCGCGCGGAGGATCGGTCCGGTCCGAGTCCATCCATCTGAAGCCCGGCGCTATCGTGCCGCCGCTTTGAAGTACTCTCCACGCGCCTTGCATCGGGTTGCTCGCGAGGACGGCTGCGACGGGTTGAGGGTAAGAGCCGGCGACCAGGGCGACCTCGCCGTAGGACGTCCATCTGCCGGCGGGGATCTCGGCGACTATTGAGGCCACGACGCTCCGCATCGCGGAGGGCTCTGCCCAGCCGGACGACGTCAGGTCTTCATCAGGACCAGGCCACAGAGCGATGATCCTCTCTGCGAGAGCGGCGCTGCGCTTCGCGATCTCCGGAGCGCCCCACTCCTCCTCGCCCGCGATCTCCTGATTAAGGCGAAGGCCACTCTCGGCCAGCATCCTGCGCTTCTGGTCGAAGGGGCGGTTGCTGAGCTCGCTGTTGTACCCGGTGAGAGTGAGGTTGCCGATCGTGTGGACGAGGCGGTCGTGCTCATAGGCGAGATCGGATCCGTCGGGCAGGCCCCGCTCGAAACCACGCCGTACGGCGTCGGTCAGGGTCTGAGGCAGGACGTGCTCGATGGTCAGGTTGCCCGGGTCGATAGTCTCCTTCGACTCGTAGGACTCCTCGAGCCACAGCAGGATGAGCTTCTTCTGAGCGGCCCGACCCTGCCAGTAGAACGGGACATTCGTCACCGCCTCCCGCACCTGCTTGTCCGTGCCGTAGTACTTGCGGCCGCGCGACAGGTGCTCGCGCAACGCGACGTCGATATCGGGGGCATCGGCAATGGCGCTCACTGCTTGAAGGAGCGTTCGATTCAAGCTCGCAGTCGCGCGCCCGATGACGATGCGCCGGACGAAGTAGGACTCGAGGTAGGTCAGGGCCTGAAGCACCTGATCAGCGGACGCGGTTCCTGCAGCCCGCCGGTCCAAGAGGCGCATGACGACGGGATACGCAGTCGTCGAGCCCCATGCTCGGATCCGCGTCAGGCGTCTCTGGATTCGGTTGTCGACCTCGAGCGAAGGATCGAGAATAGCCGCGAGTACGTCGCCCAGCTTCGCGATTCGCACGACCTCGGCCACGATTTCCGCCGGGCCGGCGAGCTTCTCCAAGCGCTTCTGCTGCCCTGTATACGTGTCCGACTGCTTGGCGCGTTCGTCCGTCTGCACCAGGTCGAGCCAGAACAGCAACTCGAGGCTGTCTGCACTGAGCTTCTTCTCCAGAGGCAACCAGACCGATTCGTAGACCTCGACGCCGCTGTCGCCGAGCCGCATGAACAGATAGTTCTTCAGGAGATCCGACTGGGTCAGCTGAAGGCCCGTGTTGTTCAGCGATTCGAAGATGCGGTGTGCATTGTCCCGGGGCTCTGCCGTCACGACGACGAGGGCGAGGCCGTTGACTATGACGTTCTCGATCTCCTCGAGATCGTGCGGATCATCCGGGTCGTCGGCCGCAGCGATCTTCGAGCGGAAGTGGTTGTACGCCTCGCCGATCCGGCCGACACCTCCTGCGTCCGGAGCCGACCGAATGACCGCCAGGTAGGAGGCTCTATCCGCCTGCGTGGGCAGAACTTTCGCCGGCTTGTCCTTGTCGTACACATTGACCAGGTACTGCGCCTGGATGCCCTCAGCCTTTTCGGCGTCGCCGGTCTCGTTCAAGTGATCTCGGAGGGCGGCCAGGAGGAGCGTCAGGGTCGTCAGGCGCTGCTGCCCATCGACCACGAGCAGCTTCGAGACGCCGACAACCGAGAAGTCGGGGCTCTGGGCGAGTACCAGCGAGCCGATGAAGTGCGTCGCGGTGGGCTCCTCGCGGCGGGTGTTCGCGAGCTCGGCGATGTCGTTCCACAGCTGGTCGAGCTGCGGCTTCCCCCATGAGTAGACCCGCTGGTAGAGCGGCACCTGGTACTGCTTCTTACCCTCCAGCACACCGGCGAGGTTCGTCTCCGCTGCCTTGACCATTCTTACCTCCGCGTTGAAGTGTCTTCGAGATCGGCTTGCGCCCGTGGACGGCGCCTAATGATCGGCGGGCGCTGCCACTGAGAGGCCGCCCCTATTCGGGGTGAGCTCGAGGACGGTCTGGTCCGAGTCGGTGAGAACCGGGATCCCGTCGGGCACCGTGTGGAGCGCCCGGGCGAGACGGCTGAAGGTCGTTCGAGCCTCGAGAGTTCCTTTGCCGGCGAAGGCGATGAGAATCCTGCTCGCGTCGATCTGCAGAACGCTCAGATCATCGAGGAGCCCGACGAGCTGCACCTGTCGTGCCGCGATCCGCCCGAGCTCGTCGCGGAGGACCCCCTCGACGGAGAGCAGCGACCGGTCCGGATTCGCATGCTCGGCCGCGACCCTCTCGAGCACCGCGATTCGAGCTCGAAGAGAGAATCCCTCGTACATCTGGGCGACGATGCGTTCGAATTCCCTCATCGGATCGTCGCGCTTGCCCACGAGTGCGACGAGGAGCTCGGGCGCGTACACCCGGTCAACGCCCTCGTACTTGGCCACGACATCGAGCCAGCGGTCGAGACGATCCTCGTAGCTGTTTGCAAGCGCATCGAGCGCACCGAAGGCATGGGCGGCTGAAGAGATCGCCGGGATCCTCGCTTGGTCGAGCAGGTAGCCGGCGACTTTCCGCGTCTGCTGCGCCGCGGTGACCAGTACCGATCGGTCCTCCTCGTTGGCCCGATTCTCGATTCCGAGCAGTGTCGTCGTGATCCTCTCAAGCTTCTTGTTCATCTGGTGCTGCGCGAGCATATCCCCGGCGACGGCGAGACCCACCGTGGCGATAAGTGGTCCGGCCGCAGCAGCGGCGCCCGTCCCCGCCACTGCCGGGACGAGCCGAGCATGAGCCGAGAGTTTCGTCGACCCGGCCGCCCGGACGATTCCGCGGAACCCGCCCCCTACTGCGGGAACGAGATCGCGAGCGACCGCGCCGGTCGGGAGGATGACGCGGTAGAGGCCCTCAGCGGATCCGGGCGATCGGGTGAGGCCGCCCGCAGCCTGACCGATCGCCTTCGCGAAGGCCCCTGCGGTCTGAGCCACGAGACCCGAGGCCACCTGGCCGGCCGGTGTCGGCACGCGACTGATGAGCAAAGCATCGCGATTGAGGAGCATGCGGAGCATCCCCTCGGTGCTCGGTTCCGACGGCGTCGGGACCAGGGGGACGACGACAGCTTCTTCGGGATCCACGGCGCCTCCAGCTGGTGTGTGTATCTCATCCTGTCAGTCGGCGGGGACCGAGCCGACGCATCCCGTTCGGACCGATCAGTCGGCAGCGCTCCTGAAAAGGGACCACCCGGATGCCCGTCCACTCGTTATGGCGCGATGACCCGAGTGCGGTATGTCAAGGTCCGTTCTGCAATGTCCTGTTCGCCTGCCGCCCCTTGCCCGCGCGCCGCTCCGAGCGCACGCTGGAGCCATGACCGCCTGGAGCCCTCTCGAGACCGTCGGCGCCGTGGTGCTCGCCCTCGCGCTGATCGGGCTCGCCGTCGCGGCCGTGGCGGTCGGAGCAGGCGACGAGATCGCGTTCATCGGCGTGCTGGTCGCCTTCGCGGTCGCGGTCACCGGGCTCGGCCTCCACATCGCCGGCCGCGAGGCGCGGTACCGCCGCGACAACCGGTGACGCCGAAGCGCTTCCGCCGCGACGACGGCTGAGGAGGCGCGCTCCCGCCGCGACGGCCGCTGAGTGGAGAGACTCCCGCCGCGACGGCACTCGGCCGGTCAGTGCCCGAGCTCCACCAGCAGCACGCCGGCGATGATCAGGCCGATCCCGCCGAGCATCGTCCAGGTCAGCGGGTCCTGGAACAGCCAGCGGCCGAGCACCGCGGTCAGCGCGACTCCGACCGCCGCCCAGATCCCGTAGGCCACCCCGATCGGCATGCCCTGCGCGAGCGCCCCGGCCAGCAGCGTGAACGCGACGACGTAGCCCACTCCGACCACGACGTACCAGCGCTTCCGGCCGTCCGTCGCGGGCTTGAGGCTCATCGTCGCGGCGACCTCGGTGAGGATCGCGCCCGAGAGCAGCAGCCAGGCCATCAGCGCACCGCCCGGCGCGCGGCCTGCGCTCGCTGCGAGCCGATCTCGACCATCAGCACGCCCGCGATGATCAGCACCAGCCCGATCGTCATCACGCCCGTCAGCGGCTGACCGAAGAGCACGGCCGCGAGGACCGCCGTCAGCGCGACGCCGCACGCGCCCCACACGCCGTACGCGACTCCGATCGGCATGCCGGCCTTGAGCACCCGGCTGAGGAGGACGAACGCCGCCAGGTAGCCCGCCACCACGAGGGCATACCAGCCCGGCGACTCGATGGCGGCCTGGAGGGCGAGCGACGCCGTCACCTCGGTGAGGATCGCGCCGGCGAGGAGCATCCAGCTCATCGCGTGCCGTCGGATCGGGTCATCCGGCCAGCGTAGGGCGGGCGCGGAGGCGTGCGCCCGCAGAACCAGAGTGCAGTGCCCGGAGACGGGGTGGGAACGATCGTTCTCCGGGCAGTGGCGCGCTCACCGCGCGAAGTGCTCGCGCACCTCCGCCTGCCAGCGCTCGCGGTCCTCCTCCGTGATGAACGCCGCGTCGAAGGAGTTGAGCGCCAGCTGCTCGAGCTGCGCGTCGTCAATCCCCAGCTCCTCGACCAGGGCGCGGTAGTTCTCATCCACGTCGCCGCCGAAGTAGGGCGGATCGTCGCTCGAGACCGTCACGACGAGTCCCTCGCGGAGCATCGCGGGCAGCGGGTGGTCGGCCATCGTGTCCACCGCGCGCAGGGCCACGTTCGACAGCGGGCACACCGTCACCGGGATGCGGCGCTCGCGGAGCATCGCGACCACCTCCGGGTCCTCCATCGCGCGGATCCCGTGGTCGATCCGCTCGACCTTCAGCAGCTCGACGGTGGCCGCGACCGTCTCCGGCCCGCCCTCCTCGCCGGCGTGCGCGACCAGGCGCAGTCCCTCCGCCGCGGCGCGCGCGTAGACGTCGACGAACAGCTCCGGGCCGAAGCCCACCTCGTTCGAGTCGAGCCCGACGCCGATGATGTGCTCGCGCCAGGGGAGGATCGCCGTCAGCATCTCGTCGGCCGCGTCGGCGCCCAGGTCGCGGAGGAAGCACATGATCAGGTCCGTCGAGATCCCGTGGGTCTCCTCGCTCCGGCCGAGCGCACGGGTGATCCCGCTCATCACGGTGTCGAGCGCGACGCCGTTGCCGAGGTGCGTCTGCGGGTCGAAGAAGATCTCGGCGCGGCGGACGTTCGCCTTCTGCGCCCGGTCGAGGTAGCCGGTCGCGAGCTCGAAGAAGTCCCGCTCCGTCTTCAGCACGGTGAGGTTCGAGTAGTGCAGCTCCAGGAACGACGCGAGGTCGGTGAAGGAGTACCGCGCGCGGAGGGCGTCGAGATCCTCGGTTGGCAGGGCGACCCCGTTGCGGCGCGCCATCTCGACGATGTGCTCGGGCTCGATCGTGCCCTCGAGGTGGATGTGCAGCTCGGCGCTGGGCGGGGCGGGGAAGGCGGGGCGGGGCATGCGGATCCTCCAGGGAGCGGCCGGGGCGGCGGGGTCGCTCCCGACCGTAGGCCTCCGCTGTTTCGCGCGCGTTTCCGGCGGGAGGCGCGCGATCCGGATCCGGAGCGGCCCCGCCCCCGGGTGCTAGAGCTCGCCCTGCTGCGAGGTGCCGGCCGGGATCGGGACGAGCCGCGTCACGACGGGAGGATGGGCGACGAGTCCGCGGATCGCCGCGTTGAGGCGGACGACCGGCTCGCCGGCGCCGTGCGCGTCGAGCAGGTCGCCGCTCGTCCACTTCTCCAGCATGACGATGGTGCCGTCGGGCGAGTCGTGGATCGCGTAGAGCTCGCAGCCCTCCTCCTCGTGCACCTCCGCGATGGCGGTGGAGAGGGCGGCGACGAGCGCGTCGCGCTGCCCCTCGGCGGGAGTGAAGATCGCGGTGACGACGACGGGATCGGACATGGCGTGCCTTTCGGAGGGGGAGGGGGATCAGCGCTGCGGGGGTGCGGCGCAGCTGGAGCGGATGACGAGGTCGGCCTGCACCTCGATGTGCTGCGGGGCCTCGGGGAGGCGGCCCTGCATGCGGGCGAGGACGAGCTCGACGCTGTGACGGGCGAGCATGTCGATCGGCTGGCGGACGACGTCGAGCGGCGGGGTGACCAGCTCGCTCCACGGGTTGTCGTCGAACACGACGACCGAGAGGGCCTCCGGGATCCGGATCCCGAGCTGGAAGAGCCGGTGCACGGCGCTGCGCACCTGCGCGCCGCTGCCCGCGGTCTGAGGAGGCCGCGGCTGCCGCGGCACCTCCGGCCGCCGGAGCAGCCGCAGGCCGGTCGCGAGCTGCCAGGCCGTGACGGCGTAGACGGAGGCGCGCTCCCAGACGCCGTCGGGCAGCAGGTCGACGCCGGGCACGCGGGTGTCGACCTGCAGCATCAGCAGCGCGAGCAGGCCGGCCGCACCGAGCACGATCCCGACCGTTCCGAGCGCCCACGGGGCGCGGCCGCGCCGGGCCGCGGCACCGGCGATGATCGAGGCCGCGTTGCCGCCGACGATCGCCATCGCGGCGCCGAGCAGGTGCAGGCCGCCGATCCCGTTCTGCGCACTGGCGCTGCTCCCGTGCACGAGGCCCACCACGGCGATGCCCACGGCGTGGACCACGGCGAGGGAGAGGAACAGCCCCCGCGATCCACCCCGCGCCGCCCGCACGGTCGTGACGGCGGCGGCGAGGTAGAGCGCCCCCTGCAGGAGGAATCCGGCGTTCATCACCGCGTGCAGCGGCGAGTCGATCGCGCGCCCCTGGAACACGCCCACCTCGGGCACGCCGAGATCGCTGATGTAGTTCCGTGCGTAGCTGTAGCCCGGGAACGCGGACGCGGCGACCGCCTCCGCTCCCACGTAGGCGAGCGCGCTCACCACCCACAGCACTCCGGCCCCACGAGTTCCCATGCGCCCATCATCCCCGGGCCCGGCCCCGCCGGTTGTCGTCGCGGACGGCTCCCCGGCTAGGCTCGCCGGATGCTGCAGGTGCGGGGTGAGTCCGGGCAGGCCGTGCTCCTCCTGCCGGGCGGGGGCGAGGCCGTCGACGGTTTCTTCCCCGGGCTGGTCGAGGGCCTGATCGTCGATCCGGGCTGCCGGGTGGTCCTCTACGACAGGCCGGGCACAGCGGGGTCGGAGGTCGCCGGCGGACTGACCGACGCCGCCGACGCCGTCCACGCCGTGCTGGCCGGCCTCGGGACAGGTCCGGTCGTCGTGATCGGCCAGAGTCTCGGCGGTGCCGTCGCGATGCTGCTCGCTCGCGATCATCCCGAGGACGTCGCGGGACTGGTGCTCCTCGACCCGACGCCCGTCAACGACACGGCACTGGCGCGTCAGGTGGAGCGGACGGCCCGGGCGACGGCGACGCTCTCGAGGCTGCCGGGGCTCGGCCGAGCGCTGTCCGCGCTGCTGCGCACGAGCGCCGCCCGGTCGGCGAGGCGCTACGCGATGAGCCCGGACGCGCGCGCGGCCGCTCTCGCGATGGCGGACGTCGACCTGCCGGGGCTCGCCGCCGCCGCCGCCGGTCTGGAGCAGGTGGCGCGGGGCTTCGACGAGTCTCAGCTGCCCGCCGTCCCCGCGGCCGTGGTGACTGCGGACCGCCGGCCCGGGTCCTCCCTGCATCGCGCGCATCGGCGCGTGGCCGCCGCACTGGACGCGCCGCTGCTGTCCTGGCCGGGAGCCGTGCACGAGGTGCATCTGAGCCACGAGCGCGAGGTGCTCGAGGTCGCCCGCGCGGTCGTGCGGGCCGTCGCCTCCGACTAGGTCCGGAGCCGCTGCGCCGCCGCTCCGGTCACAGGCTGAACCCGCCGTCGGTCGTGAGCACCTGCCCGACGACCCAGCTGCCCGCCGACGTGGCCAGCCATGCGATCAGCTCCGCGGGCAGGCGCGGGGCCACCCGGTACGAGGACGCCGCTCCGGCTCCGCTGCGCGAGGGAGGCCGACCTGGACTACTCCTCGTCCGCCCGGTAGACCTTCCGGAACGCGTCCTTGCGGGCGATCCTCCCGCCGCGGAACTCGTAGATGTCGCAGCCCCGCGTGACCTGGGGTCGGCCGTCGGGGCCGGTCCCGGTGAAGGACCAGGTGGCCGCGCCGCGCGTCCCGGCGATGAGGGGAGCCCCCTCCTCGTGCCGCTCCTGTCCAGTGTCGAAGGCGAGCATGAGCGCGAATCCCTCGCGGACATGCTCCTTCCCCGTCCAGGTGCGGCCGGGCTCGGGGCCGACGGACGCGCCGTAGACGCAGTCGTCGGTCATGTGGCTCATCAGCGCTTCGAGGTCGTGGCGGGTCCAGGCGTCGCTGAACGCGGCCAGCACCTCGGGCGTCATCTCGCTCGTGCTGGTCTCGGTCGAAGAGGAGTCGTCCATGGCGGGCCTCGGTCCTTCTGATCGGTGGACCGTCGTCGGTCGCTCTGCGACCGTGGCAGGTGAGCGGCCGCAGTGGCAACGCCCTCTAGCGGTCATGTCCGGAAGCGGACGGCCGGCGGATCAGTGGTCCGTCGATCCGCCGACCAGCGGGTGAGCGCGACGGCGGGGGGCGGTGCACTGCGGGCGGCGGGAGCGGCCGCCGAGGCGACCCGCTCCACCGGGCACTGCCCCGTCTCGATGCTGAGCCCCTTCGTGAAGGCCGTGCCGAAGTCGGACGCGGGCCGGCCCTCCTCCGCCTCCTCGGTCGCGGCTCCGGGGTCGCCCGCGGCGGCCGGATGCTAGGCGCTCGCCGCCTCCTCCGCCACCTCCTCCCCGCCGACCGGCGCCGACGCGCAGGATGAGGAGCACCGGTCGCGGCGGGCACCGACTCCGCACCCGACCGGCACCGAGACCGCCACGAGCCCGCGCCGGCGGGAGGACAGCGAGAGCACCATGGGATTCTGGGGACCGACCGACGAGACCCGCGGCACGCGCCCGGTCGACGAGCCGCTCGGCGAGCTGGAGCTCGTGCACGCCTTCACCAGCGGGCCGATGCCCACCGGCGTCAGCGTCTCGCACACCGGGCGGATCTTCGTGAACTTCCCGAAGTGGGGAGACGAGGTCCCGGCCACGGTCGTGGAGCTGGTCGACGGAGCGGCGGTGCCCTACCCGGACGAGGCCTGGAACACGCCGTCGGGAATCGACGACGCCGGCGCCCTCGTCTCGGTGCAGAGCATCGTCGTCGATCCGGCCGACCGGCTCTGGATCCTCGACACCGGCAGCCCGATGTTCGAGCCGACGAAGAAGGGCGGCCCCAAGCTCGTCCGCGTCGACCTGGCGACCGACACCGTCGAGCAGGTGATCCTCCTCGAGCCGGACGTCGCCCTGCCGACCACCTACCTCAACGACGTGCGCTTCGATCTGCGGCGCGGCATCGCCTACATCACCGACTCGGCCGACTCCGGCCCGAACGGGATCATCGTCGTCGACCTCGAGGCGGGGACCGCCTGGCGTCGCCTGCACGACCACCCGAGCACGAAGGCGCTCACTCCTCCGGAGCTCGTGCCGATGGCCGAGGGCCGCGTGCTGATGAAGCGCCCGGCAGACGGCGACCCGCAGCCGGTGACGATGGGCGCCGACGGCATCGCGATCTCGGCCGACGGCGAGCGCCTCTGGTACTGCCCGCTCGCCTCCCGCCGCTGGTTCAGCGTGGCGACGTCGGCCCTGGTCGACCGGTCGGTGCCGGACGAGGACGTCGCGGCGACCGTCGTCGACGAGGGCGACAAGGGCGGGGGAGCGGACGGCCTCGAGACGGATGCGCTGGGCCGCTTCTACGCCACGAGCTACGAGAACAACGCGATCGTCCGCCGTCGCACCGACGGCACGATGGAGACGATCGTGCACGACGAGCGGCTGCTCTGGCCCGACACCATGTCGATCGCGACGGACGAGCACCTGTACGTCACCGCGAACCAGCTGCACCGCCAGGCCGACTACCAGGGCGGCACGGATCTGCGGACGTACCCGTACTCGCTGTTCCGGGTGCGGATCGGCGCGGGGCCGGTTCTCCTGCGCTGAAGGCCCCCGCCCGGTCGCCTCGCCAAGATCCGCAGCGCGGATCAGCGCCAGTGGGCGAGCTCCGTGCGGAGGGTCGCGCGGGCGCGGGCGAGCAGCCCGCGGACGGTCGAGGTCGAGAGGCCCAGCTCGTGCGCGATCGCGTCGTAGCTGCACTGCTCCAGCTGGCGCAGCTCCCAGCAGCGGCGCTGGGCCGGGGGCATCGCGGCGAGCACCCGGTTGGCGTCGGCGGCGAGGGACCCGCAGTGCGCAGCGTGCTCCGGGTCGTCGGCGGCGGAGGCGGGGAACTCGTCGTCCAGCTCGGCTCGCAGCCGCGAGACGCTGGAGCGGAGCCGGTCGACGCTGCGGCGGCGGGCGGTCGTGACGAGCCAGCCGGCGATGGTCTCGCCGTCGATCACGCTGTCCACGTGGGTCCACGCCGCGAGGAACGTCTCCTGCACCACGTCGTCGACGTCGGCGCTGCTGCGGAGGGTGAGGGCGGCCGTCGCGCGGAGCAGACCGGTGTAGCGGCGGACGATGGTGGCGGTGAGCATGCGGACTCCGGTCGACTTGATGTGCACGCATGATTCGGAGGCGCGCTCCCGCCCGGTTTCCCGGGGCGGGACCCCAGTGGGAGGGGCAGGTCTGTCCGTTTTCCGGGGACGTCAGCGCCGCCGCGACCACCAGCGTCGGGACCGCTCCGGCTCGGCGGCCGCCCGGGCGTCGGCCGCGGCGGCGCGATCGGCGCGCCGCTGCGACCAGGTGGCGACCTCCTCGTCGACGTCCCGGAGCGGGGTGACGACGGGCGGCCCGCCCAGCAGCTGGCGGCGCGCCTCGATCACCCGCGTGTTGAAGTCGGCGAGCTCGGCGCGCACCTCCTCCTCGCGGTGCAGGCGGTCGAGGCGCTCGTCGAGCGCGCGGTCCTCGGCGCGGAGGAGGAAGGCGGCCGGGCCGATACCGGTGAGGTTCTCGCGCTCGATCTTGCGGCGGATCCACCAGTCCGGGTCGTGGGCCGCGCCCAGGTCCGGAAGCGGCTTCCCCGATCCCGGCAGGTCGTCGAAGTCGCCGCGGCGGATCGCGAGCTGGATCGCCGTCTCGACGAACGCGGCCCGCTCGAGCGGATCCTCCGGCAGGGCGGGCTGCTCCGCCTCCTCCTCGCCCGCGGCGCCGGCCCGGTACCGGGCGGCGCGCTCCCTCGCATCCGACATCCCTCCACGCTAGATCGGGCTCCTCGCCCCGGGCAACCACCCCTCCCGCCGTCTCCGTGGTCGGCGGGCGCCGCGGGTCGACATCGCCGGACCGGCGTGCGCAGTATCGATACTCGATAACGTCGACGATCGATAAGGAGCACGCCATGACGAGTGTCATCCCCAGCGGACCGGTCCGGGAGCGTCCGCGCGTGTTCCGGGTGGCCCGGGCGGTCCTGCTCATCGTCGCGGTCTTCTCCGTGCTCACTGCGCTCCTGCAGACCTGGACCGTCACCACCGGGCGCACCCTATTGGTCTTCGGGGGAGCGGACGGCCGCCTCCCGCTCCGGAGCCTCCCGCAGCTGCTGCAGGCCGAGCCGCGCGAGGGCACCGCGCCCACGCTCGCCGACGCCGCCCTCTCCCTCCGCCTGCTCGGTGCGCTGCCGAGCCTCCTCCAGGCGATCACGATCGTCCTCGCCACCGTCTTCCTTCTGCGGGTCCTCCGCGGCATCGCGGCCGGACGCCCGTTCGACCCCTTCGTCCTCGCGAACTGGCGCCGTCTGAGCCTCGCCCTGCTGATCGGAGGAGTGGCGCAGGGCCTCGCCGACACCGCGGCGGGCCTGTATCTCAGCTCCGGCATCGGCCTGCTCTTCGCCGCCGGCCGGGTGACCGACGAGCAGCGCGACGCCTTCCTCGGCGGCGACTACCAGGCCATCGGGACGAACCTGCCGCAGTGGCCCGTCCCCGTCCTGCTCGCCGGAGTGGTGGCCCTCGCCCTGACGGCGGCGTTCCGCGCCGGCGCGAAGCTCGAACGGGACGTCGACGGCGTTGTCTGAGCCCGCCGACGACGAGAGGCACCGGATCGACTGCCACCTCGGAGCAGTGCTGGCCGAGCGCGGCGTGACCCTCACCGCCCTCTCTGCCCGCACCGGCATCACGTTGGCGAACCTCTCCATCCTCAAGAACAACCGCGCCCGCGCGATCCGCTTCACGACGCTGACGCTCATCTGCGACGCGCTCGACTGCACCCCGCAGGAGCTGTTCTCGATCCGGGCCGTCGACGAGCGGGGGTAGCGGCGGGCGGATCGGCCAGGGGATCTCTGCGGGGCCGATGGTGTGGACGCCGTCCGATCGGATCGTCGATCGAGCAGGCCTCAGCCGCGCTCCGTGTCCGCCCCTCAAGGGATCGGCCGGAGCTCCCCGGAGCTCGCTCTCGTCCCGACCCATGGATGAGCCTCACCAGCGCGGTTGGCGGCCTCGGCCATCGACCGTCCACAGGGGAGCGAGCTCGTCAGCGGGACCGTCGAATGCGCCTCCGGTGGATGCCGGCGGCTGCTCGCGGTCGTCCCTCCCGACGCGAATCACTCCCGAGCAGTTGTCGAGCGAGCTCGAAAGGACCCCGCAGACACGCATCGCGGGAACCCTCCGGGACCCTCGCTCCATCTCGGTGGCTTCCACCGTCGAGGGGCCCCTCCTGAGGATCCGGGCCGACTACTGGTCCCAGGAGTACATCCCCTGGGGACGTGTGCGAAGCGTCCTCGTGCGTGCTTCCGCGAACCGGTCCCGTCGCGCTGTGCGATCTCCCTGAGACGGCGGCGGTGTACCCGTCGACGAGGCCGCCGGTCATCGACCCCGCGAGGAGCGCCCGCTTCAGACCCGCACCGACGACGAACACGTCGATCGACCCGGGGTTCCCGAACGGGAGACGGACCGTGATGCACGTCTGGTCGTGCTGAGCGGCGGTCAGCGGTCGAGGACTTGACGAATGACGAGGACTCGGATCTCCGTCGACTCCCGCCCCACCGGGTCGAACCCGCTCGCCGTCGTCACTGAGACCCTGCTCGAGCTGGTCGGCGTGCTCGTGCGCGCCGCGCTGCGGCCGCGTCCCGCCGCTCAGTCCAGCGGGTAGCCCGGCAGCCCGTCGATGCTGACCGCGTTGCGCGTGGCTCGGTACTCGGCCATGCCGTCGGGGCCCTTCTTCTCGGCCTGGAGGAGGAGCAGGTCGCGCTCGCCGACCGGCTCCATCACGGGCACGCCCCAGCCGCACGCGTCGCTGATGCGGGTGAGCTCGACGGTGACGACCGCGCGGGTGCTCGGGTGCTCGGGGTGCTGCTCCGCGACCTCGGTGAATGCCTCCGAACCGGGCAGGTGCACGGAGCCGGTGCCGTGCAGGCGGACGATGCGCGGACGCGATCCGAACGACGCGAACATCAAGCACACGCGCCCGTTCTCGCGCAGGTGCGCGATCGTCTCGACTCCGCTGCCCGTGTAGTCGACCCAGCCGACCCGCCGCGGGCCGAGGATCGAGAACGAGTCGTGGCCGCGCGGCGACATGTTGACGTGCCCGTCCGCGGCGAGGGGCGCGGTGGCGACGAACCACATCGGCTGCTCGTGGATCCAGGAGCAGAGGCTCTCGTCGATCTCGTCGTAGACGTGCGCCACGGGATCAGGCCCCGGCCGCGCGGCGGACCAGCTCGGTGACGGCGGCGCGCGTCTCGGCGTCGGCGGAGACGAGCGCGTAGGCGGTCGGCCAGATCGTGCCGTCGTCGAGCTGCGCGCCGTCCTGGAAGCCGAGGGTCGAGTAGCGCGTGCCGAACTTCGCGCCGGGCTGGAAGAAGACGATCGCCTTGCCGTCGGAGCGCGCGTAGGCGGGGAAGCCGTACCAGGTCTTCGGGAGGAGGTCGGGAGCGGTCTCGCCGACGACGTCGTGCAGCATCTGGGCGATCGGCCGCTCCTCGTCGGTCATCGCGGCAATCGCGGCCTCCGCGTCCCTGCGGTCGGCGTCGGCCTTGTCGGCGCTCTTCTGCCGCTTCGCCTCCGCCCGCAGCTCGGCCGCGCGCTGCTTCATCGCCGCGCGCTCGTCCTTCGAGAAACCGTCTTCGGAGGCCATGTCCGCCCGTCCCGTCCGTCTGCGGCTCCCGGTCCGGGAGCGTCCCCGCACATCGTGACAGCGCCGCACTCGCCGCACAACGGCGGGAGCGAGCGCGACCGCGCGCCCCGGAAGCCCAGCCTCCGCGGTTAGCGTGGGCGGATGCGCCTCCTCCTGATCCGCCACGGCCAGACCCCCTCCAACGTCGCCGGGCTCCTCGACACCCGCGTCCCCGGACCCGGGCTCACCGACCTCGGCCGCACCCAGGCCGCGGCGCTGCCCGGTCAGCTCGCCGGCGAGGGGATCGGCGCGCTGCTCGTCTCGACGATGGTCCGCACCCACGAGACGGCCGCCCCTCTCGCCGCGGCGCTCGGGCTCGAGCCGATCGAGCGCGACGGCATCCGCGAGGTCGCGGCCGCGGGGCTCGAGATGCGCGGCGACGACGCGGCGGTCGAGGAGTACATGGGCACGGTCTTCCGCTGGGCCGGCGGCGAGACGTCGATCCGGCTGGCGGGCGGCGAGACGGGCGACGAGTTCGCGGCGCGCTACGACGCGGTGGTGGCGGAGGCGGAGGCGCTCGGGCACGAGGTCGTCGCGCTGATCAGCCACGGCGCGGCCATCCGCTGCTGGGCGGGTCTGCGCTCCCTCGACCTCGATGCGCGCTTCATCGCCGACCACCTGCTCGACAACACCGGCGTCGTCGTCCTCGAGGGCTCGGGCGACGCGTGGACGCTCGTGTCCTGGCAGGGCGAGCCCGTCAGTGGAGTCGGCGCGGCGGCCCCCTCGGGCCCGGCGGGCGAGACCACCGTCTGAGCTGCGGGGCCTCCTCGCCGGTCGAGCAGCGGCGGATGGAGACCGGCCGGAACGAGCGCCGCCGGCCGCGCCATCACGGTAACGATCGCGCAACACTCCGGAAACCAGCTCCGACCAGTACATTCGCTCGCGCCGATCGGCTCATCACCACCCCTGGACCCGCCCCCGCAATTGTCCGACGTTTGCCCCTCGGCGGCTCCGCGGCTACCGTGGTCGGCGGTCCTCACGGGCCCCGATGAACCGGTCCGCGCTCGCACGGCGTCCCCCAGGACGCGCCGCGATCGTACGGTCAACGGGAGTGGAGGCGGCCCCGAGGCCGCCTCGGACGCTCTCGCCTCCACCCCCTGCCGCGCTGAGCGGCGGGACGCACGCGGAGGCTCGACGCACGGCTGTCCCACGCTCCCGACCCGGCACCACGAGATGAGCGCAGGGCGTCGTCCCTGCGCGCCGACGGAGTGTACGTGCACCAGAACCAGCAGATCATCAGCGAGCCCCGGAGCGAGGCGGGCGCCGATCCCGCGACCCCCGCTCTCGAGGCCCGCCACCTCTTCAAGGTGTTCGGCCGGAAGCCCGACGAGGTCGTCCGCCGACTGGGCGAGGGCGCCGACCGCGGCGAGCTCGCCGGACTCGGCACGGCCGCGGTGATCGACGCGTCCTTCACCGTGCGCCGCGGCGAGATCTTCGTCGTGATGGGCCTCTCCGGCTCCGGGAAGTCCACCCTGATCCGCATGCTGAACGGGCTCCAGGAGCCCTCCGCGGGCGAGGTCCTGATCGAGGGCTCCACCATCACCGGCGTCTCCGAGGCGGAGCTGCGCCGCGTGCGCCGCTCGTCGGTGTCGATGGTGTTCCAGCACTTCGCGCTCCTCCCGCACCGCACCGTGCTCGACAACGTCGCGTACCCGCTCGAGATCCAGGGCGTCCCCGCGGCCGAGCGCCGCGAGCGGGCCCTGCTCGCGGTCGAGCGCGCCGGTCTCGCCGGCTGGCACGAGAAGATGCCCGACGAGCTCTCCGGCGGCATGCGCCAGCGCGTCGGCCTCGCCCGGGCGCTCGCCGCCGACACCGACATCGTGCTGATGGACGAGGCGTTCTCGGCACTCGACCCGCTGATCCGCCGCGAGATGCAGGAGCAGCTGATCGAGCTGCAGCACGAGCTCGGCAAGACCATCGTCTTCATCACGCACGACCTCAACGAGGCCATGTTCCTCGGCGACCGCATCGCGGTGATGCGCGACGGCCGCATCGTCCAGATCGGCACCCCGGAGGAGATCCTCACCGACCCGGCGAACGACTACGTCGCCCAGTTCGTGCAGGACGTCGACCGCGCCCGTGTGCTCACCGCCTCCGCCGTGATGGAGCCCGCTCGCTCCGTGGTCACCCTGGCGGCCGGTCCCCGCGCCGCGCTGCGGAGCATGCGCGACCTGCAGACCTCGGCCGCGTTCGTGGTCGGCGGCGGACGCCGCCTGCTGGGCACGGTCCGCGACCGCGACGTGATCGAGCAGGTGCGCCGGAGCACCGGCGACCTCTCGGCGGTCCTCACCTCCGACGTCGTCACCGTCGGTCCGGACACCGCCCTCAGCGAGGTCATCGAGCCCGCCGTCGAGTCGGCGCTGCCGGTCGCCGTGGTCGACGCCGACGGGCGTCTGCTCGGAGCGATCCCGCGGGTGACCCTGCTCGCGGCGCTCGGCAACGTGCCCGCCCGCACCGGCGAGCACCCGGTGATCGAGCCGCCCGCCACCGTCTCGACCGAGGTCGTCACCGCGACCCTGCACGCGACCGGAGGCCCCGTCGACGACGCCGTCCTCGCGGCGGACGGAGGTGCACGATGACCGATCTCGGATTCCGCCTCCCGCTCGGCGCCCTCGCCGAGGGTGCCGTCGATGTCCTCACGCAGACCTTCCAGCCGGTCTTCGACCTGCTGCGCACCGTCTTCGGCGCCCTCTACTCCGGCGTCGACCTCGTCCTCGCGACACCGCCCTTCTGGGTGATCGTCGCCTTCCTCGCCGTACTGGCCTACGCCGTCCGCGGCTGGGTCTTCGCGGCCGGCACCGCCGTGGGGCTCCTGCTGATCGTGGGGGTCGACCAGTGGGAGAACGCGATGGACTCCCTCGCGCTGGTGCTCGTCGCCTCCGTGATCGCCATCGCGCTGAGCGTGCCGCTGGGCGTGCTCGCCGCGCGCAACCGCACGGCCTCCGCGGTCATCCGGCCCGTGCTCGACCTGATGCAGACGATGCCGGCCTTCGTCTACCTGATCCCCGCGCTGATCCTGTTCCGGGTCGGAGTGGTGCCCGGCATCGTCGCGACCATCGTGTTCGCCATGGCGCCGGGCGTCCGGCTCACCGAGCTGGGCATCCGCGGCGTCGACCCGGAGCTCGTCGAGGCGGGGGAGTCGTTCGGCTCCTCGAAGTGGCGGATCCTCCGCCAGATCCAGCTGCCGCTCGCGCTGCCCTCGATCCTGGCGGGCCTCAACCAGGTCATCATGCTCTCGCTCTCGATGGTCGTCATCGCGGGCATGGTCGGCGCCGGAGGGCTGGGCGGCGACGTCGTCGCGAGCCTCAACCGGATCGATGTCGCGCTCGGCTTCGAGGCGGGCATCTCCGTCGTGATCCTCGCGGTCGTCCTCGACCGGATGACCGGCGCGCTGGGCTCGCCCTCGCCGGCGAGGGTCGCCCGGGCGAAGAACCGCCGCGCCGTCGTGGCGACCCGCTCGGCCGTCGGCGTCGTCTCGATCGGCCTGGTCGCGTCCCTCGGGGCCGCGACCCTCGCCGCTCCCGCCACCGCCGCCTCCGTCGACAACGGCGACCGCACCGACGTGACCGTCGCCGTGTTCCAGGGCTGGGACGAGGGGATCGCCGTCTCCGCTCTGTGGGAGGCGGTGCTCGAGGAGCAGGGCTACGACGTGACCCTGCAGAACGCCGACGTCGCCCCCGGCTTCCAGGGCCTCTCGACGGGCGACTACGACCTCGCCCTCGACACCTGGCTGCCGCTCACCCACGCCCGGTACGTCGAGCAGTACGGCGACTCGATCGTCGACCTGGGCGCGTGGAACGACGAGGCGAAGCTGACCATCGCGGTCAACGAGGACGCTCCGATCGACTCCCTCGAGGAGCTCGCCGCCGACCCGGGCGTCGTCGGGAACCGCCTGATCGGCATCGAGCCCGGCTCCGGTCTCAACAAGACGACGACCGAGGACGTCATCCCCGGCTACGGCCTGGAGGGGATGGACTACCTCACCTCGTCGACGCCGGCCATGCTCCAGGAGCTCTCGAGCGCGACCGCCGCGGGCGAGAACATCGCCGTCACGCTCTGGCGCCCGCACTGGGCCTACGACGCCTTCCCGGTCAAGGACCTCGAGGACCCGAAGGGCCTGCTCGGGCAGGCGGAGGGGATCCACTCCTTCGGCTCGGCCGCCTTCGACGCGGACTACCCGACGATGAGCCGCTGGATCCGCGACTTCCGGATGGACTCGAAGATGCTCTACTCGCTCGAGAACGCGCTGTTCAACGACGGGGCCGACGACCGCTCCGCCGCCCTCGCCGCGTGGATGGACGAGAACCGGGAGTACGTCGACACGCTGATCACCTGATCCGCCACCACGACGGAGGCCGAGAGGCCGGGCGGCCCCGGACCAGGGCTGTCCCGGCCTCTCGGCCTTCGTCGCGCAAGGATCAGGCGGCGCTGACCCGGCGTCCCGCGGTGGCGCGGACCAGGAGGGTGAACACCAGCACCACGGCGGCGGCGACCAGCGCGGCGATCCCGGCGGGGACCGAGACGAGCTCGCCGGCGAAGCGGCCGACGGCGACCCAGGAGAGTCCCCAGACGAGCGAGAGCATCGGGGCGATGCGGCCGCGGCCGGTGACCGCGATCAGGAGTCCGACGAGCGCGGCGACGGCGAGGACGACGACCGCCCAGACCGCGGCGCCCGGACCGTCCGCGCTGCCGACTCCCGCGCCGACGAGCCCGGCGGTGACGTTCGCGGCCGTGGCCACGCACACCCAGCCGAGGTAGAGCCCGAAGGTGCCGTCCGTCACGATCGCGTCGACCACTCCGGCCGAGCGGGTGGTCCGCAGGATCACGAAGATGCGCGCGAGCACGGCGAGCAGCAGGGCGATCACGACGACGCTGAGCGTCAGGAAGCCGGCCTGGACGACCAGGATCCACGCGGCGTTCAGGAGGAGGCTCGCGGCGGCCCAGTAGCCCAGCCGGCGGTGGCGGGTGCGGGCTGTCTGCGAGGGCAGGAACTGCCAGATCGCGTAGGCGATGAGGCCGGTGTAGATGACGCTCCAGATCGCGAAGGCGGGGCCGTCGGGAGCGATGGGGGTCGAGGACGCGGTCAGGGCGCCGCCGGCCGCGTTCTGGATCTGCGTGCCGCCCGCGGCGCCCGAGCCGATGAAGGAGCCGATGAGGGCGAGCACCGCGCTCACGGCGACGACGACCTGGCGGATCCGGTCGGCGCGGTCGGGGGTTCGTGTGGCGGTCATGTCGCTCCTCCATTAGTCAGCTGGCTGAGTAATGAGAGTAGCGCGATTCCGCTCCCCGTCCACTGGGGCTTGCGGCGAGGCCCCGACCCTGGAGAGGGCCGGGGCCGGATTCTCAGGCGCGGGCGGCCGCGTACTGCTCGCGGATCACGGGGCGGTGGTCCGGCGCGGGCTCGGCCACCGAGGTGACGGTCCACGTCGGACGCGATCCTGTCAGCGTCCAGGCGGCCTGCACGGCGGCACCATCGGCCACGTACTCGCCGGGCGTCGGCACCTGCACGGGCACGTCGAACACCTGCGATGCAGCGAGCTGCACGGCGCGGTTCTGCGCGGCTCCGCCGATGAGGAGGATGCGCCGCGCCTCCACTCCCTGCGCGCGAACGGCGTCGAGCCCGTCGGCCAGTCCGCAGAGCATGCCCTCGATCGCCGCGCGGGCGAGGTTCGGTCGCGTGGTCGAGGCGATGGTCATCCCGTGCAGGCTCGCGGTCGCGTCCGGCAGGTTCGGCGTGCGCTCGCCCTCGAAGTAGGGGACCAGCACGAGGCCGTCGGCACCCGGCTCCGCCTCGAGCGCCAGTGCGGCGAACTGGTCGAAGTCGCTGCCGAGCAGGGTCGCGGTCGAGGCCAGCACGCGCGCGGCGTTGAGCGTCGCGACCAGCGGCAGGAAGCGCCCGCTCGCATCGGCGAAGCCGGCGACGGTCCCGGAGGCGTCGCGCACCGGGTCGTCCGTGACGGCGAAGACGGTGCCGCTCGTGCCGATGCTGACGACCACGTCGCCGGGGCCGGCGCCGAGGCCGAGCGCGGCGCCCGCGTTGTCGCCCGCGCCGGGGCCGACGACGAGTCCGCTCTCGGTGCGGCCCGCCTCCTCCGAGGGGCCGAGCACGCGGGGGAGCAGCGGGCGGTGGCCGAGGGCGCGCTCGAGCAGGTCGAGGTCGTAGCCGTCCGCTCCCCAGTACGAGGTGCCGGACGCGTCGGACCGGTCGGTCGTGAGCGCGTCGAGCTGCGGACCACGGGCGGAGTCGGGGCCGTAGCCGAGCAGGCGCCAGGTCAGCCAGTCGTGGGGGAGCGCGACGGCGGCGACACGGGCGGCGTTCTCGGGCTCGGCGTCGCGCAGCCAGCGGAGCTTGGTGGCGGTGAAGGAGGCGACCGGCACCGATCCGGTCCGCTCCGCCCAGGCCCCGGCTCCGAGCTCCTCGATGAGCGCGGCGGCGGCGGGCGCGCTGCGGGTGTCGTTCCAGAGCAGAGCGGGGCGGATGACGGCGCCGCTCTCGTCGAGGACGACCATGCCGTGCTGCTGGCCGCCGACCGAGATCGCGGCGACGTCGTCGAGCCCGCCGGCGTCGGCGAGGGCGAGCTGCAGCGCCTCCCACCACGCGGCCGGATCGACCTCGGTGCCGTCCGGGTGGCTCGCTCGGCCGGTGCGCACCACGGCGCCGGTGTCGAGGTCGCGGACGACCACCTTGCAGCTCTGGGTCGACGAGTCGATCCCTGCGACGAGCGTCATCGCTGTCCTCTTTCGTTGGGGGGTTCGGGTTCGGGCGTCCGGTGCGGAACCGGGCCGGATGCAGGAGAACGGACGAGATCCCGTGCGGGTGCAGGGGATCTCGTCCGTCTCAGGTCGTCCCGCGGCGGACCGCGGGCTCAGGGGGTGCGGGTCAGCCGCGGGCGCCGAGCAGGTGCTCGGTGGCCAGCTGCTGCAGGCGCACGAAGCCGAAGCCCTTGCCGCCGAGGTAGGCGTCGGCGTCGAACGACTCGTACGAGGCGGTGTCCGCGAGCAGGTCGTCGTACGACTCGCCCTCGTTCAGCGTCGGGGTGGAGAGCTCGGCGACCTTGGCGGCGGCCAGCGCCTCCTGCACCTCGGGGTCGGCGCGGAAGGCCGCGGCGCGCTCCTTGAGCAGCAGGTAGGTGCGCATGTTCGCTGCGGCCGAGTCCCAGACTCCGGTCTCGTCCTCGGTGCGCGAGGGCTTGTAGTCGAAGTGGCGCGGGCCGTCGTAGGCCGGGACGCCGCCGGGGCCGCCGTTCTCGAGGAGGTCGACGAGCGAGAACGCGTTGTGCAGGTCTCCGTGGCCGAAGACCAGGTCCTGGTCGTACTTGATGCCGCGCTGGCCGTTGAGGTCGATGTGGAAGAGCTTGCCGTGGTACAGCGCCTGGGCGATGCCGGCGGTGAAGTTCAGGCCCGCCATCTGCTCGTGGCCGACCTCGGGGTTCACGCCGACGAGCTCGGGGCGCTCGAGGGAGTCGATGAACGCGATCGCGTGGCCGAGCGTCGGAAGCAGGATGTCGCCGCGGGGCTCGTTCGGCTTGGGCTCGATGGCGAAGCGGATGTCGTAGCCCTTGTCGGTGACGTAGTCGCCGAGCAGGTTGACGGCCTCGCGGTAGCGCTCGAGCGCGGCGCGGATGTCCTTGGCGGAGTCGTACTCGGCGCCCTCGCGGCCGCCCCACATGACGAACGTCTTCGCGCCCAGCTCGGCGGCGAGGTCGATGTTGCGGAGGACCTTGCGCAGCGCGAAGCGGCGGACGTCGCGGTCGTTCGAGGTGAAGCCGCCGTCCTTGAAGACCGGGGCGCTGAAGAGGTTGGTGGTGACCATCGGCACGATGAGGCCGGTGGACTCCAGCGCGCCCTTGAGGCGGTCGATCTGGGTCTGGCGCTCGGCGTCGGTGGAGCCGAAGGCGAACAGGTCGTCGTCGTGGAAGGTGAGGCCGTACGCGCCGAGCTCGTCGAGCTTCTCGACCGCGTGGACGACGTCGAGCGGCTCGCGGGTCGGGCCGCCGAACGGGTCCGTCCCGTTGTAGCCGATGGTCCAGAGGCCGAACGAGAACTTGTCGGCGCGGGTGGGGGTCAGGGACATGGGATCCGAATCCTTTCCGGCGACGTCGCCGAATTGTTGTTGAGCCCAACATATCCCCTGAGGGTCGGGAGGCGCAACGAGCGGAAGGCCCGGCGCGTCGCCCTCCGGCCGATCGCGGGTGCCGCCCGTTCGTGCCGCGGAACCGCTCGCGGAGCGGGCCGGCGCCCGGGGAGGTCGTCGCGAGGATCGCTTGCGCAAGCGCTTCGACTGTGCGTACAGTCGCTCCAGCATGACCGGTCGAAGCGCTTCGAAGCTCGACCGCGACCGACGACGACGTTCGGCAGGAGGAGCCATGGCGACCATCCACGACGTGGCCCGCGCTGCCGGGGTCTCGATCAGCACCGTCTCCTACGCCCTCTCCGGCAAGCGCTCGATCGCCGCCTCCACCCGGCAGCGCGTCGACGACGCGGTGCGCCAGCTCGGCTACCGGCCCCACGCGGGAGCCCGGATGCTCGCCGGGGCGCGGACCCACATCCTCGCCCTCTCCGCCCCGATGCGCGGCGAGCTGCATCTGCCGACCCACATGCGCTTCGTCACCGAGGTGCTCGAGCGCGCCCGGGAGTCGGACTACGACGTCCTGCTGCTCGTCACCGACGAGGCCTCCAGCGGCATCGGGCGCGTCTCCTCCTCCTCGCTCGTCGACGGCATCGTCCTGATGGGCGTCGACGACGACGACGACCGCGCCGAGCTGATCCGCGCGGCGGGGGTCCCCGCCACCTTCATCGGCGTGCCCGCCGACTCCCACGATCTCGCCTGCGTCGACCTCGACTTCGCCGAGGCCGCCCGCCAGAGCGTCCGCCGGCTCGCCGAGTTGGGCCACCGCTCGCTCGGCCTGCTCGAGCACCCGCAGTCCTACACCGACCGCAACGCCGGCTTCGTCCGCCGCTTCGACGAGGCGTTCCGCGCCGAGGCTGCGGCGCTCGGAGTCGAGATCGCGGTCGAGCGCCCGCACATCGGCCGCCCGAGCGCACAGGCCGCGATCGACGCGATCCTCGCCGTACCCGTCCCGCCCACCGCGCTCGTGCTGCACTGCAACGAGCCCGTGGCGGAGGCGGCGATCGAGCGCGTCCTCGAGCGCGGCCTCTCCGTCCCCGGCGACCTGTCGATCCTGGCGGCCTGCGCCAGCTACGACGGCGGCGCCCTCCCGGTCCCCACCAGCAGTCTTCCCCTCCCGTTCGACGCGATGTGCCGAGCGGCCGTCGCGCGGACCCTCCAGCAGATCGACTCCGGCCGCACCGTCGGCGTCGAGCTGCTCCCGCCCTCCTACGTCGACCGCGGATCCCTCGCGGTCGCTCCGACCGGCGCTCCGGTGCCGGCGGTCCCGTCCGGCACTCCCGCGCCGGCCTCCCTCTAGTCCTCCACCCTCTTCCTGCCCGCTCCGGCTCTGCGCACTGTCGAAACGCTTCGACACCACGCCCCCGCGAGAGAGCGCTCCCTGCACCACCTCCGCAGCACCACCGCACCGTTCGAAGGAGAACCACCGCAATGTCGCTCCGATCCCGCTCCGCCTTCCACCGCCCGACCGCCGGTCTCAGCCGGCGCAACCTCCTCGCCGGCGGAGTCGGCCTCAGCGCGATGTTCGCGCTGGCCGCCTGCTCCGGTGGCGGCTCCGACGCCGGCTCCGACGCGCTCTCGACCACGGTCGACGGCGCCGGCCGCACCCTCACGCTCTGGGACTTCGAGACGCCCGACAGCGACCGCGGCATCGCCTGGCTCGCCGCCCGCGACATCTTCACCCAGGAGACGGGGGCCGAGATCGCGTACGAGTTCAAGGCCTTCGAGCAGCTGCGCACCGGCGCCAGCCAGATCTTCAACTCCAACTCGGCGCCCGACGTCGTCGAGTACAACAAGGGCAACGCGACCAGCGGGCTCCTCTCGAGCCAGGGCCTGCTCACCAACCTCGACGAGGCGGTCGAGTTCTACGGCTGGGACTCGCTGATCCCCGGCGCGCTGCAGACCACCGCGAAGTACGACGAGAACGGGATCATGGGCTCCGGCTCCTGGTACGGCATCCCCAACTACGGCGAGTTCACCTTCGTCTACTACAACAAGGACGCCTTCGCCGCGAACGGCCTCGAGGTCCCCACCACCTACGAGGAGTTCACGGCCGTCCTCGACGCCTTCGTGGCCAAGGGGATCACCCCGCTGGCCGAGGCCGGCGCCGAGTACCCGCTGCAGCAGCTCTTCTACCAGCTCGCGCTGCTGAAGGCCGACCGCTCCTGGATCACCGACTACCAGACCTACACGGGCGAGGTCGACTTCGAGGACGCGGCCTGGAGCTACGCGGCCGACCAGCTGAAGACCTACGTCGACAAGGGCTACTTCTCGGCCGACGCCTCCGGGCTGAAGGCGGAGGACGCGGGCACGGCGTTCATCTCGGGCGAGTACCCGATCTTCTTCTCGGGCTCCTGGTGGTTCGGCCGCTTCAAGACCGAGATCACCGGATTCGAGTGGGACACGTTCCTCTTCCCGGGCGCCGAGTTCACGATGGGCTCCGCCGGCAACCACTGGGTGATCCCGGAGACGGCGAAGAACAAGGACCTCGCCTACAAGTGGATCGACATCACGATGCGACCCGAGATCCAGGACCTCATCGGCAACAACGGAGGCATCCCGCTGGTCGTCGACGAGAGCGCCATCACCGACGAGAAGAGCAAGGCGCTGCTCTCGCAGTGGAAGACGGTCGTCGACGGCGACCAGCTCTCCTTCTACCCCGACTGGCCCACCGCGACCTTCTACGACGACCTGGTCGCCGCCACGCAGGAGCTCATCAACGGCTCCTCCGACGAGTCCGCCATGCTGTCCGACCTCCAGGCCAAGTACGACGACGGAGTCGCCGACATCACGTGACGCGGAAGCGTCACGTGATGTCGGCCGAGGCGGCCGGCCCCGCGCCTGCAGGCGCGGAACGGCAGCGGAAGACCTGAGGACGTGACGGCGACCCCTCGAGGGGGTCGCACGAACACCGCCGAGCCTCCCCCCCCCGCTGGATGCCGCTCCGGTCCACGACACGTCGTCGCCTCCGTACCGGAGCGGCATCCCGCGGCAGCACACCCACGACCCCGTCCGACCTAGGAGTACCCATGACGACGACAGCACCTCGTCGCGCGGAGAGCGCGCCGCCTCCCACGACGCCGCCCCGCGAGAAGCGCTCCGGCGGCTACTGGCTCTACCTGATCCCCGGGTTCGTGCTCTTCACGTTCATCGTGCTGATCCCGCTGATCTGGAACGTCTACATCAGCTTCACGTCCTGGCGCGGCATCAAGCCGCCGATCTTCATCGGCCTCGACAACTGGATCGAGCTGATGGGCGACGACCAGTTCTGGACCTCGTTCCTCAACTCGGTCTACATGATCATCGCGATGGTGATCGTCCCCACGATCCTCGGACTCCTGCTCGCGGCGATCCTCTTCGATCTCGTCGGCAAGAAGTTCGGCGGGCGCCTGGCGAGCTTCCTCCGCGCCACCTACTACCTGCCGCAGATCCTGCCGACCGTCATCGCCGCGATCGTCATCGGCTGGATCCTCCGCCCCGACAACGGCGCGCTGAACTCGATCCTCGAGGCCGTCGGGCTCGGCTCCCTCTCGCACGACTGGCTCGGCAAGCCGGACACCGCGATGCTCTCGATCATGGTCGTGATGATCTGGGTGCAGCTGGGCTACCCGGTCGTCATCTTCATGGCGGCGCTGCAGCGCGTGGACCCCGAGCTCTACGAGGCGGCGGAGCTCGACGGGGCGAACTGGTTCCAGCGCTTCCGCTGGATCACGGTCTCGATCATCCGGCCCGAGATCTTCGTGGTCACCCTCACCTGCACCATCGCCGCGCTGAAGGTCTTCGGCCCGATCTACGCCCTGACCCGCGGCGGCCCCGGCGACTCCACGATCGTCCCCTCCTACTACTCGTACACCGAGTTCTTCCAGAAGCAGCAGGTGGGCTACGGCGCCACCATCGCCACCGCGCTCACGATCGTCATCGTGATCCTCGCCGTGCTGTTCATCCGCGCCCAGGAGCGCGTCGAGCGCAGCGAAGGAGCCCGCTGATGTCGGCCATCGAGACCCTGCCCCTCACCCAGGCCGGCACGGAGGACGCGGACCTCTCGTCCTCCCGTCCCGCCAAGCCCGCGAAGGGCACGACGAAGCGCACCCTCGGCGACTGGGTGATCCTCGCCGTCGCCGTGGTGATCGGGCTCGTGATCATCAGCCCGGTGCTGCTGATCCTGCTCAACTCCTTCAAGACCCCCGCCGAGTACTCGGCGAACGGCCCGCTCGCCTTCCCGACCGGCCTCTCCTTCGACGGCCTCTCGACCTTCTGGAGCCGCGTCGACTTCCCCGAGAAGCTCGGCAACTCGATCCTCATCTCGGGGTCGGTCGCGATCCTCGCCGTCGCCCTCTCGGTGCTGAACGCCTACGCGATCGGCATCGGCCGGGTCCGCGGCCGGAGCTGGATCATCGTCCTGTTCCTGCTGGCGAACATGCTCCCGCAGGAGGCCCTGCTCTACCCGCTGTACTACATGTTCAAAGCGGTCGGGATCTACGACACCCAGCTGTCGGTCATCGTCATCTTCACCGTCATCCAGTCGGCGTTCGGCACCTATCTGCTCTCGAGCGTCTACGGCACCTTCCCGAAGGAGATCCTCGAGGCCGCGGCTCTCGACGGCGCCTCGAAGTGGCAGGTCCTCACCCGGGTGATCGTCCCGATCTCGCGGCCCACCCTCTCGGTGCTGATGATCTTCTTCTTCATCTGGACCTGGAACGAGTTCCTCATCCCGCTGGTCTTCCTGGTGAGCGACGCGACGCAGACCGTCCCGATCGCGATCTCGAGCCTCCAGGGCGACAAGATCATGGACGTCACCACGACCAGCGCGAGCGCTCTCCTGGGCCTTCTCCCGACGCTGATCTTCTTCCTGATCTTCCAGCGCACCCTCACGCGCGGCATCACCGCCGGCGCGGTCAAGTAGCCCTCTCTCCCTCCGTCGGCGCCTCCCTCGCGGGATCCGCCGGCGCGCCATCGAAAGGCACCCCCATGAAGTTCACCGACGGGTTCTGGCAGACGCGGGCCGGATTCACGCCCCTGTTCGCGCAGGAGGCGTACGACCTCCGCACCGACGGCACCTCGCTCGAGGTGATCGCCCCGACCCGGGTCATCCAGGGCCGCGGCGACGTCCTCAACCGGCCGGCGCTCACGGTCACGGTGTCCTCGCCGGCCGAGGGGGTCGCGCGGGTGCGGATCGAGCACTGGCGCGGGACGGCGGTGCGCCCCGGCTTCGAGCTGGCCGAGGGCGACGTCGGAGCGGCGGAGGTGACGGAGTCCGGCGGCGTGCTGCGCACCGGCGACCTCGAGGTCCGGATCAGGCAGGGCGCTCCGTGGTCGCTGGAGTTCTGGGACACCTCGACCGGCACGCGCCTCACCGGGTCCGGGCACAAGGCGCAGGGCTACCTGACCGGACCGGACGGAGCCGCCTACCTGCACGAGCAGCTCGACCTCGGCGTCGGCGAGCTGGTCTACGGGCTCGGCGAGCGCTTCGGCCCCTTCGTGAAGAACGGCCAGACGGTGGACGTGTGGAACGCCGACGGCGGCACCTCCTCCGAGCAGGCCTACAAGAACGTCCCGTTCTACCTCTCCAGCCGCGGCTACGGCGTGCTCGTGAACGATCCCGGCCTCGTGTCGTTCGAGATCGGCTCCGAGGCGGTCGAGCGCGTGCAGTTCTCGGTCGGCGGCGAGGCGCTGGAGTACCTGGTGATCCAGGGCCCGACGAAGAAGGACGTGCTGCGGCGCTACACCGGTCTCGCGGGCCGCCCCTCCGTCGTGCCCGCCTGGAGCTACGGGCTCTGGCTGACGACCAGCTTCACCACGAGCTACGACGAGGAGACGGTGAACTCCTTCATCGACGGCTTCGCGGAGCGGGAGCTGCCGCTGTCGGCGTTCCACTTCGACTGCTTCTGGATGCGCGAGTTCCAGTGGACCGACCTCGAGTGGGACCCGCGCACCTTCCCGGACCCGGAGGGGATCCTCGCCCGCCTGCACGAGCGCGGGCTGCACACCTGCGTCTGGATCAATCCGTACATCGCACAGGCGTCGCCGCTGTTCGCCGAGGGGCGCGAGAAGGGCTACCTGCTCAGAACGGCCTCCGGCGACGTCTGGCAGTGGGACATGTGGGTCGCCGGCATGGCGCTGATCGACTTCACGAATCCGGAGGCGACCTCCTGGTTCCAGGAGAAGCTCCGCGTCCTCGTGCGCCAGGGCGTCGACTCCTTCAAGACCGACTTCGGCGAGCGGATCCCGTCGGAGGGCGTCGTCTGGGCCGACGGGACCGACCCCGAGGCCATGCACAACTGGTACACCCAGCTCTACAACCGCGCGGTGCACGAGGTGCTCGAGCAGGAGCTCGGCGAGGGGCGCGCGGTCCTCTTCGCCCGCAGCGCCACGGTCGGCGGGCAGTCGCTGCCGGTGCACTGGGGCGGGGACAACACCTCCTCCTACGTGTCGATGGCCGAGACCCTGCGCGGAGGCCTCTCGCTCGCGCTGGGCGGGTTCGGCTTCTGGGCGCACGACATCGGCGGCTTCGAGGGCACGCCCGATCCCGGAGTGTTCAAGCGCTGGCTCGCGTTCGGCCTGCTCTCCTCGCATTCTCGGCTGCACGGATCCTCCTCGGTGCGCGTGCCGTGGGCGTTCGACGAGGAGGCCGCGGAGGTCACCCGGCTCTTCACCCGGCTGAAGCTCTCGCTGATGCCCTACCTCTTCGCGGCGGGGGCGGAGGCGGCGAGCACCGGCGTCCCGATCATGCGGCCGATGGCGCTCGAGTTCGAGGACGACCGCAGCGCCGCCCACCTCGACACGCAGTACCTGCTCGGGCACGACCTGCTCGTCGCTCCGGTGTTCACCGAGGACGGCACGGTCGAGTTCTACCTCCCGCGCGGGACGTGGACGAGCTGGTGGACGGGCGAGCGGACCGTCTCGACGGGGGAGTGGCGCCGTGAGGTCCACGGCTTCGACTCGCTGCCGCTGTACGTGCGCGAGGGTGCGGTGATCCCGGTGGGGGCCCGCCAGGACTCGGCCGAGTACGACTACCTCGACGGGCTCGAGCTGAGGGTGTTCCCGGGGCCGGACGGAGCGACGCCGGTCCGGGTCGTCGCGCACGACACGGGGGAGGAGACGGTCTTCACCGTGACGCGCTCCGGCGGCGACGTCTCGGTCGACGGCCCGGCCGGCACCTGGACCTGGGTCGAGGCCTGAGCGGCGCCCTCCTGCTGATCGAGCAGCGGGCACAGCTCCCCCCTCGAGACCCCCCGGCCC
>NZ_PSUE01000034.1:0-23572 GCF_002931645.1 Rathayibacter sp. AY2B5
ACGGTCCGCGGCGGGCGGGTCTGTGGCGGGCCGGTCCGCGGGGGAGGAGCCGGTCGTCGGCTGCGCGGGGTCGACGGGGTCCGCGGAGGAGGGGCTCGAGGAGCGGCGGTCGGAGGCGCCGGATCCCGCACCGGGAGCGGAGGAGTCCGCAGTCGCCGCCGCATCCTCCGCGGGCGAGGCGGCGGTCGGCGTCGACACCGCTTCCGGGGCGGTCATCGCCTCGGGCGCGAGTGCGGCGGAGGCGAACACCACGGAGAGCACGAGGGTCGTCGTCGGGACGAACGCGGCGAGAGCGCGGGTGGTGCGGGTCACGGACGGTCCAGTTCTGCGGGCTTTGCGATGCGCCCGCCTGTGATTACTACCAGGAGCGTGAAGAGCTCTGCACCCCCGCTTCCGGGTGGAGTGCCGCGGAGCGCGCCAGCGGGCTCGGCCATGCTCGTGCGCCCACCTCCTCGACGAGGCGGCGCTGAGCCGGATCGATCAGACGACCGATCTCCTTCTCGGGGAGCGCCTGCGGGGGAGCGGCCGTTCCTTCTCGCCCGCGGAGATCGACGTGACGGCGCTCCCGCCCAGGCCCGGCACGTCCTTCGGCATCTGGTGCCCTGAGCCGCGCACATCGAGCCCGCACTCGCCCTGCGCGTCGGATGATGCGCCGCACACGCAGAGGAGGGAGCGCCCGCGGGCACCCCCTCCTCCGTCACGGCCGGTCGACCGGCCGCCGTGCGCTCAGCAGACGCGGGCCGGGTAGGCCACCGTCTGCGCGAGGGTCTCGGAGCCCGCCGTGGCGGTCACCGTCACCTGGCTGCCCGGCATGCTCGCGAGGCGGGTGGTGAACGCGGCCGATCCGCTCGCACCCGCGGCCACCGCGGTGACCGTCTTCGAGCCGTAGGCCGAGGCCATCGCGACGTCGATCGGAGCGGTGCCGCCGTTCTTGGCGAGGACCGTCAGCACCGCCTTCCCGGCGACGCAGCGCGACGTCACGGTCACCGGCACCGTCAGCGCCGGGGCGGCCGCCTCGGGGACGACGATCTCGCCGATCTTGAGGAACGAGCCCGGCGTGGAGAAGGTCAGCTTCAGGCCGGTGGCCGAGACCGCCGCGAACGGGATCGTGGTCAGCGTGCCGTTCGCCGCCGGAGCGACGTTCTGCGCGGTGGTCGGCTTCCAGGTGCCGTCCTCGGCGCGGTAGGCCACGCTCACCGACGCCAGGGTGCCCTCGGTGTTGGTGAAGGTGAGCCCGGCGACGCGGTGCGCCTCGGTGTTCGTCAGCGTGAACTCGGCGCTGCCGGCGAAGGTTCCGTCGGTCCAGGTCGACCAGGGGGTGCTCACGTTGCCGTCGCAGGCGTTCTTCGCGGGGAGGGTCGCGTACTTCGTCTGGCTGAACGACGCCGAGACCGCGGCTCCGGGAACGCGGCAGACGTTCGTCGGCGGCGCGGTGCCCCAGATCTGCACCTCCGAGACCGACTGCCACGTGTTCGCCGCGCTGGTGAGGTGCAGGCGGAGGCCCGTGGTGTCGGGCAGGGAGGACAGGTCGAGGATCGCCGTCGGGGCGGATCCGGTCGCGGCCTGGCTGAGGGTGGTGGCGACCGAGGAGGTCGTCCATGCGCCGTTCACCTGGTACTCGACCTCGATCCTCGAGGGCCAGGTGGCGGTCGCACCGTCCTTGTAGGTGCTGACCGTCACCGAGTCGAGGTTCTGCGCCGCGCCCCAGGAGAAGGAGAGGCGGCTGTCGCGCGGGTAGCCGGCCGAGGACCAGTCGTCCCAGCCCTTGCCCTTGACGTCGCCGTCGATGAGCTTGCCGGCGAGGTCCGTGCGGCTCGAGACCGCGACGGACGCTCCGGGAGCGAGGTTCGCGATGCCCGGCTCCGCCACCTCGATCGTGCGGGTGAAGCGGCGGCCGGAGGAGAATCCGGCGTCGGCGGCGAGCGTGCCCGTCACCTGCACCGTGCCGAGCTCGGCGGGGCCGGGGGCCGCCCAGGTCACGGCGACGTCGCGGGTCGAGCCGTTGCTCGCGACCGAGACCGTCGAGGGGAGCGCGGCGGCGATGTCGGCGCCGCGGCGGACCTGCTTCGGCAGACGGGCGTCCACGACCGACCAGACGCCCTCGCCGACCCCCTTGTCGTCCCAGTAGGAGAGGTTCCAGCCGGATCCCCAGCGCGCCGGGTCCTCCTGAGCCGGATTCCGCATCTCGAGGCGGCCGTTCTCACCGACCGTCATCGGGAGCCAGACGTAGGTCGAGTCCGACTTGCCCTCGTTCCAGCGGTCGCCCATGTAGACGTACTTCCCGGGAGCGAGGGTGAGGACGTTCGTCGACTGCGAGCCGAAGGTGGTCTTGCGGGAGTCGCCGATCGAGAGCAGGCCGTCGCCGCCCTCCGGGATCGCGTTGTAGGCGACGTTCTCGTCGGCGTCGCCCTTCTCGACTCCGCGGGTCCACGCGCCGAGGATCGAGTCGGCGGTGTAGTAGGTCTGCGGGTTCGGCGCCCAGCCGGTCGCCCCGGAGGCGATCGTGTAGTACTTGCCGCCGTTGGCGAAGATCGCGGGCGCCTCGAGGTGTCCGCATTCCTTGACGATCTGGAAGTCGGTGCCGCGCACCGGTGCTCCGGCCGCACCGTCGGCGAAGACGTAGGGGTACGTCCCGTCGGCCGAGTACTGGTTCGCGTCGAGGGTGTCGGTCGTGGTGGTCCGCTCGACGTTGGTGTAGTCGGCGTCCAGCTTCGCCACGTAGAGCGAGTAGTTCTCCTCGGAGGAGTAGGAGATGTACGCGGTGCCGTCCTCGTCCTGGAAGACGGTCATGTCCCGCGCCTGCCCGGGAACGGCGGAGGTGGTGCAGGCCTTGTAGTCCGTGCGGTTGTAGAGGCGGTAGACGCCCTGGAGCGTGAAGGGCCCGGTCGGGCTGTCCGAGACGGCGACTCCCGCCATCGAGCGCGCGTAGGTGCTGCCGCCCGGGGTGGTCCGGCCGTCGGAGTGCCACCACATGACCCACTTGCCGGTCTTCTCGTTGAAGAGGACTTTGGGGCGCTCGAAGATGGCGGTGTTCGGCGAGGCCTGCGTCGTGTCGAGGTGGTAGTCGAGCTCCGCGATGCGGTCGGCGCGAGGGGCTCCGGAGTCGTCGACGGTGTCGTAGAGCGCGTCGAAGTAAGGGGCCTCGAGGTCGGCCGGAGCCGAGACGCTGCGGAGCGCGGTGCCCTTGTTCTCCCAGTTGTGGCCGTCGGTGGAGCGGTAGACCGCGACTCCGGGGCTGTTCCAGTAGCCCTTCGTGCGGTCCTCGCCGTACCAGTACTGGACCTGCTGACCGCCCTCCTCGACGGTGACGATCTGGCCGCCGTGCGCCTGGATGTGGCGGCCGTCGGTGTCGTACCAGTAGGGCTGGAAGTAGCCGGCCGCGGTGCTGCCCGGGTCCTGGACCGCCGGGTAGTCGGTGTAGGTCACGGGCGTCGAGGTGCGCGGCACTCCGTCGTCGGGATCCGTGGCCACGGCGGCCGAGGCCGACTGCGCTCCTGTTCCCAGGAGTGCTGCGACGAGCAGCGCGGTCACCGCCGCGGCGGCCGCTCGTGGTCGAGACGTCATGCTGTGCTCCTTTGCACCGGGGACTTCGCGCATGTTCACGCAAACATCAGGCTTCCACGAGGCTCTGATGACGTCAACATCCTGATCGACCGACGGCCGGGCGTCGGACGGCCGCCCGGGCTCCGTCTTGGCCGCTCAGCGCTCCGGCGCGAACGCCCCGCCCGGGCCGAAGGCGAGCTCCGCGAACCGGCGGCCGATGAGCTCGTGCGCTTCCGGATCCGGGTGCAGGCCGTCCGGGAGCGGGAGCCGCTGGGCGTCGTCCGGCCCGTAGAGCGCGAGCCCGTCGAGCAGTCGCAGGTCCGGGTCGTCGGAGCGCGCGGCGACGACCTCGGCCAGCGCCTCGCGGACGATCCGCAGGGTCAGCCGTCCGTTCGCGGTGTCGCCCGGGTCGCCGGTCGCGACGAAGCGCGGCGCCCCGGTCGTGAAGGACGCGGGATCGACGTCGCCCGGCCCCGGCGTGTCCTCGTGGATCCCGCAGAAGAGCGGAGTGACGAGGAGCAGCGGCGTCGCGGGATGGCCCTCGCGGATCGTGTCGAGGAAGCCGTGCACCGCCGGCACGAAGGTGCGGCGGCGCATGCCGTCGAGGTTCACGAGGTTGATGCCGAGCGCGACACTGATCAGGTCGGCAGGATTGTCCCGCATCACGCGAGCGGTGAAGGGGTCGACGAGTGCGCTCCCGCCGAAGCCGAGGTTCACCAGGCGGGCGCCGCTCGCCCGGGCGGCCACGGCCGGCCAGATGCCCGAGGGGCGCGCCGCGTTCGAGCCCTGGCTGATCGAACTGCCGTGGTGCAGCCAGACGGGGCCGGAGAGCGGCGCGGGTTCGAGCGGTGCGTCGGAGCGCAGGGCCACGAGGTCCACCGCCTCGTTGTGCGGGAGGAGCAGCTCCACGCGAGACGGCCCGGCCGGGAGGTCGAGCCCGACCGTGTCGAGAGGTCCGGGGAGGAGGGCCCGGTCACCGGTCGCGAGGTCGAATTCGATCGCGTCGCCTCCGGTGAGCGCGTGGGAGGCGGTCATCTCGCCGTCGACGACCGCGTCGACTGCGCCGCGCGGCCGGGGCAGCCCCCGATAGGCGACCCGTGTCGCGTGCACGTCGAGCTCGATCCGTCGCGCCTCGGTGACGAAGGAGATCCGGACACCCGAGGGCTGCGCCTCCATCAGCAGGAGCTGCGCATCCGCATCGCGCTCGCGGACCGCGCGGGGGAGGCGGTGCGGCCGGACTCCGCGGGGCACCTCCTCCAGCTCGATCGCGCCGTCGACGAGCCGTTCGGTGAGGGGTGTGCTGATCATGCGGGGATGTCCTTCCGGCGGGTCCAGTGGCTGAAAAGAAAGTGCAGGCAGGCGAGGAGCTCGCTCCACGACTGCGCGGGGGTCGGGCTGCTGTGCGCGAAGCTCCCGAGCCGTTCGAGGGTGAGGAAGCCGTTCAGAGCGGCGCCCGTCACTCGGACGGCGTGCACCCGGTCCTCGGCGGGGATCGCGTAGCCGAGGAGGACCGCATCTGTGAGCTGCACGACGCGGCGGGCGGCCGGGGCGGCGACCGCGTCCGGCCCCGCAGTGCGCTGCAGCGACTCCCACAGGCCCGGCCGCTCGCGCGCGAAGGAGCGGTGGGCGTCGGCGAAGCCGTCCAGCGCCTCCCGGGCGGAGCGTCCGGCGATGGCGACGGCGATGCGGTCGGACAGCTCGTCGAGGGCCAGGACCGTGACGCCGTCGCGGAGTGCGGCGAGATCGCGGACGTGCGTGTAGAGGCTCGGCGTCTGCACCTCGAGCGAGCGGGCGACGGCGGCCAGGGTCACGGCGGCGAGACCATCGGCGTCGGCGATCGCGGCGGCGCGATCGATGACGGCGGAGCGGGTGAGGGAGCGACGGGGCACGCGTTGATCCTAATACCCCTAGGTATTCACATATGGACATTCGGAAGCTCCGACGCCCGAACCGCGATCGCCCCCGAGCCGGAGGGCTCGAGGCGATCGAACGTGCGGTGCGGCCTAGCCGCCGACCGCCTGGCGAGCGCTATCGAGCCCGCTCAGTTCTTCCGGATATCGATCTCAGGGCTGCGAGGATCTCGCGCGCTCGAGGATGGCCGCGATCACGGCGGACTTCGCCTCGGCGTAGTCGTTCCCGTCCTCCCAGCGCCGGAGGAGGAGAGACGCCTTCGTGCTGCGGTAGAGCTCGCGGTCGGCCGGGTCGGTGCGCAGCCGGTCGCGCAGGAGGAGGTACGCGTCGATCGCGGGATGACCCTCCTCGTAGATGTGGACGTGGGCGTCCCGTCCGGGCGTGCGGACGAGCCGGTGCCCGGGCTCGCGGGTGCGCAGGACGTAGCCGGCCTCGAGCAGCGGCGCGACGTGGTCCTCCTCCGCCGTGACGTCGGGCACGACGACCAGCACGTCGACGATCGGCTTCGCGGGCAGGCCCGGGACGGAGGTCGAGCCGATGTGCTCGACACGCACGCCCGGGACGGCCCCGAGGATGCGCCGCCGGTGCTCCTCGAACAGGGCGGACCACTCGGGGTCGTGCTCGTGCAGGGCGAGCTCGAGCGGCTCCGGTCCACCGACGAGCTCGACGGAGACGACGTCAGGGCGGCTGGGGGAGCGGTGCGGAGTCACCGGGTCATCCTGCCAGGGGTGCCGCAGGGCGGGTGCGGTTCACTGGAGCGGTGAGCACCCTCCTCGTCACCGCGCACCCCGACCGCGACTCCCTCACCGCCGCCCTCGCCCGGCGGCTGCGGGAGGAGCTCGGCCCCGACGGAGTGGAGACGGCCGACCTCGACGCCGAGGGCTTCGACCCGCGGTTCGGCGCGGCCGACCGGGACCGCTACCGCGGTGTCGGCCCGGTTCCCGACGACGTCCTCCGCGAGCAGCGCCGGCTCGACGGCGTGGACCACCTCGTGCTCGTCTTCCCCGTCTACTGGTGGTCGATGCCCGCGCTGCTGAAGGGCTGGATCGACCGCGTCTTCCTCGCGGGCTGGGCCTTCGACATCGACCCCGTCCACGGCACGCAGCGCAGGCTCGGCGCTCTGGCCGTCCACCTCGTCCTCGTCGCGGGGGACTCCGCCGGGGCCTACGAGCGGCACGGCTACGAGCAGGCGCTGCTGACGCAGATCCAGCACGGGATCATCGACTACTGCGGAGCCCGGCGCGGCGGGGCCGTCTTCGTCCACGAGTCCGAGCGCGAGGACGACGCGAGCCGCAGGGCGGCGGTCGAGGACGCGGTCGAGCGGACCGTGGAGGCGATCAGGGCTGATCCGCCCGTAGCGCTCCGGTGACGAGGGCCTGCACGAGGGTGTCGGCGTCGTAGTCCGGATCGTGGGCGGCGCCGATGCAGAGGTTGCCGATGCCCTTGAGGAGCATGTAGCCGCTGAGGCTCGACGCCGGGATCCGGGCGGGTCGTGCCGCCTCGAGCAGGTCGCCGCAGACGGGGACGAGCCGCTCCACGAAGTAGGCGTGCAGGGCGTCGGATCCGGCGCTGTCGCCCTGGAGCGCACCGGCGAGGCCGTGCTTGGTCACCAGGAGGTCGACGAAGTGGGCGACCCAGGCCCGGAGGGCTGCCTCCGGGGTCGCGCTGTCGGCGAGCAGCCGTGGGCCCGCCTCCGCGCAGGCCTCGACCTGGTGGCGGTAGACGGCGACCACGAGCTCCGAGCGGGTCGGGAAGTGCCGGTAGATCGTCCCCACGCCGACGCCGGCCTCCGCCGCGATCTCGCGGACCGGCGCGTCCACGCCGGAGGCCACGAACACCGTCGCCGCGGCGGCGAGCAGTGCGTCGCGACTCGTCCGCGGTCGGCCGGGCGTGCGGGGCACACGGTCGCTCATCTGTTCTCCTTGCTTTTCGGAGCTGCGCTCCGTAATATCTCCGAGCGCAACTCCACCACATTCCGGAGCAGTGCTCCGCAATGTTCCGGAGCAGCGCTCCGACGATTGTGCCAGAGCGCCGCCCCCCAGGAAGGACCCTCGTGCCCACTCCGCTCCTCGACTCGTCGACCCCCGGTGAGCACCGCCCGATGTGCGCGGTCCGCACGGCCGAGCGCGACCCCTCTCGATTCATCGCGAACGGCCCGTCGCCGAAGGGCGGACGGGCCGTTCGCGACGGATGAGCGGAGCGGGTCCTGCCGTCAGCGCGGGGCGCGCAGCCCGGCGAGCGGGCCGTCGTGCAGCGGCTCCGTCTCCCAGCGGACGCGGGCGGTGCGGTCGGGAGCGAGCTCGACGTGCAGGCGGTGCGGGGTCTCGAGGAACACGACGTCGACCAGGACTCCGTCGCCCGAGGGTCCGGCGCTCGCCGCGAACGGCCCGTCGACGGTCCAGGCTCCCGCGCCGGGCGTCACCGTGAAGCGCTCGTCGCCCTCGGTCAGCGCGAGCGTCCAGCCGCCCTCGTCGGCCGTCACCTCGACGGCGTCGGGCCACGATCCGACCGGCGTGTAGCTCCCGGTCGCGGGGGAGGCGCCCTCGAGCGGGGGCAGGGCGAGCTCCGACAGCCGGTCGGCCAGTCGGGCGTCGGCCTCCGCCGTGGACCCGCGGCCGACGGCGGGGAGCAGGTGCTCCCAGGCGAGCGCGAGCAGCGTCTGCGTGTCCGAGGTCTGGCCGGTCAGCGCGATCACGAGCTCGTGCTCGGGCACGATCAGGCTGAACTGCCCGTACGCGCCGTCCGCGCGGTAGCCGTGCAGCGACCGCCAGAACTGGAAGCCGTAGCCCTGCTGCCAGTCCGGTCCGCCGTCCTCGTGGGTCGGGACGTGCGCGCGGGACGCCTCGGCGACCCATTCCGGCGAGAGGATCCGCCGGTCGCCCCAGCGCCCCTCCTGCAGGTACAGCAGTCCGAGCGCAGCTGCCGCCTCGGTGGTGGCGTGCAGCCCGCTGTAGCCGAGCTCGCGCCCCGAGTCGTCGCGATGCCAGGCGACCTCGCCGATGCCGAGCGGATCGAGCAGGCGCGGGCGCAGGTAGTCGGTCAGCGACTGCCCGCTCACGCGTTGAACGATCGCGGCGGCGGCGAAGGTGCAGGGCTGGTTGTAGGCGAAGACGCTGCCCGGCTCCTGCTCCGGCGGGAGGAGGAGGAAGCCGCGCACCAGGTCGGCCGGGTCCGTCTCCTCGGCGCGGTCGATCGTCTCGGCGGAGTGGCCGCTCGCCATCGCGAGGACGTGGCGGACGCGGATCGCACGCGAGCGCGGGTCGGTGATCTCGTCGTCGAGCTCGGGGAAGTACGAGAGGACGGTGGCGTCCAGGTCGACCAGGCCCTCGGCGACCGCGAGGCCGACGGCGGTCGCGGTGAAGCTCTTGCTCAGCGAGTAGAAGAGGTGCAGCCGCTCGGCCGAGTACGGCGCCCACCAGCCCTCGGCGACGACGTCGCCGCCCTGCACGACCATCAGGCCGTGCAGCTCGACGCCGGGAGCGGCCTCGACCCCTTCGACGAAGGCCAGCACTCCCTCGGCGTCGACGGAGCGGGCGGACGGGGTGCTTCTCGGCAGTGAGCGCGTCATCCTCCGATGCTACGACCGGCGCGGCGCCGCCTCCGCCCGGGCAGGTGGCGGCGCCGCCTAGGCGGTCGGCTCGGCGGGGAAGGGCCCGAGGCCGAGCAGGAAGCGGAGGATCGCGTCGGCCGGCACGCGCAGGGCGGGGCCGGAGCCGAGCTCCCACTCCGCGTCGGTCGGAGCGAGGGTGCGACCGCGGACGGCGGCGCGGATCGCGAGCGGCGCGCGCTGCAGGCGGTCCAGGGCCACCCCGCCGGTGATGCGGGAGGAGAGGGCGAGCGGCTCGGGGGAGAGGGCGAGCTCGACGCGGACGACCTCGACCAGCTCGGCGACCGAGCGGGGACCGGCGCCGGCGCGGCGAGCGGAGGCGAGAGCGGCCAGGGCCGGGGCGATCTCGGCGGCAGGGGGAGGGGAGGAGGCCTCGCGGGCGCCCATCCGCGTCGCGAGGCGCTGGCCGGTGCTGCTCGAGAGCCGCACGACGAGCTCTCCGAGCAGGGCGTCCCGGGAGACGGCACTGGCCGCCTCGCCCTCCGTGGTGGAGGGCGAGGCGGCCAGGACGGCGAGGCGGTCGAGCCTCTCGGCGACGAGGGGGCGCCAGTCGTTGCTGACGCCCGTCTCGTCGACCGAGGGCCCGGTGCTCAGCGGCAGGAACCGCGACCAGTCGGGCACGACCGCAGGGCCTAGCGTCCGCCCGAGCGGCGCTTGTTGTAGACGTCGAAGGCGACCGCGAGCAGGAGCACGAGGCCCTTGACCGCCTGCTGCCACTCGATGCCGATGCCCATGATCGACATTCCGTTGTTCAGGACGCCGATGATGAGGCCACCGATGATCGCGCCGCCGATGGTGCCGACGCCGCCCTGGACCGCCGCGCCGCCGATGAACGCGGCCGAGATGGCCTCGAGCTCGAAGCCGTCGCCCGCCTTCGGGCCGGCGAGGTTGAGTCGCGCGGTGAAGACGAGGCCGGCCAGCGCCGCGAGGACGCCCATGTTGACGAACAGCCAGAAGGTGACGTTGCGGGTCTTGATGCCGGACAGCTCCGCGGCGTGCAGGTTGCCGCCGATCGCGTAGACGTGGCGGCCGAAGACGGAGCGGTTCATGACCACGCCGTAGATCAGGACGAGCACGGCGAGCACGATCAGGGTGACCGGGATGCCCTTGAAGGTGGCCAGCGCGAAGGAGAAGGCCGCGATCACGACGGAGACGAGGACGAGCTTGGTGACGAACCAGGCGCCCGGCTCGACGCTCTGCGCGTACTTCTGGCGGCCGCGGCGGGTGCGCACGGACTGCACGGCGAAGGCGACGATCGCGAGCGCGCCGATGACGAGCGACAGCGGGTCGAGGTCGGTCTCGCCGAACAGGTCGGTGAGGAAGCCGTTGCCCAGCGCGCGGTACTCGGTCGGGAAGGAGCCGATGTTCGCGTTGCCGAGGACGACGAGCGCCAGGCCGCGGAAGATCAGCATGCCCGCCAGGGTCACGATGAACGCCGGGATCCCGACGTACGCGATCCAGAAGCCCTGCCACGCGCCGACCAGGGCGCCGATGAGGAGGGAGAGGATGATCGACAGCCACCACGGGAGACCCATGTTGACCGCGAAGACGCCCGAGATCGCTCCGACGAACGCCGCGACCGAGCCGACCGAGAGGTCGATGTGCCCGGCCACGATGACCATCACCATGCCGATGGCGAGGATCAGGATGTAGCCGTTCTGGACGATCAGGTTCGAGATGTTCTGGGGGCGGAGGAGGATTCCGCCGGTCATCACCTCGAACAGCAGCACCACCACGATGAGGGCGATGAAGATGCCGTTCTTGCCGAGGTCGCCCAGCACGTGGCTGAGGCGCTTCGTGAAGGCGTTCTCGGTGGGCTTCACCTGCGCACCGGCCGCGGTGGACGGTTCGTTCTGCAGATCGGTCATCGTTGCTTCTCCTGGGTCATGAGGGTGAGGACCGCCTCGGGCGTCGCCTCGGCGATGGGCAGCTCGCCCGTGATCCGGCCCTCCGACAGCGCGTAGACGCGGTCGCAGATGCCGAGCAGCTCCGGCAGCTCGGAGGAGATGACGATGATCCCCTTACCCTGCGCCGCGAGCCGGTTGATGATGGTGTAGATCTCGTACTTCGCACCCACGTCGATGCCGCGGGTGGGCTCGTCGAGGATGAGGACGTCCGGGTCGGAGTAGATCCACTTCGACAGGACGACCTTCTGCTGGTTGCCGCCGGAGAGCTTCCCGGTCTTGGCGAGCACGGTCGGCGACTTGATGTTCATGCTGCCGCGGTACTCGTTGGCGACCTCGAACTCGCGGTTGTCGTCGACGAGTCCGCCGCGGGCGACCTTGTCGAGCGACGCGAGCGAGATGTTCCGCTTGATGTCGTCGATGAGGTTGAGGCCGTAGTGCTTGCGGTCCTCGGTCGCGTAGGCGAGCCCGTGGGCGATCGCCTCCGAGACGTTGCGGATCTTGATCTCCTTGCCGGCCTTGAAGACCTGGCCGGAGATGCGGCTGCCGTAGGAGCGGCCGAAGAGGCTCATCGCGAACTCGGTGCGCCCGGCGCCCATGAGCCCGGCGATGCCGACGATCTCGCCGCGGTGGACCGACAGGTTGACCTTGTCCACCATGACGCGGGTCGGGTCCTGGGGGTGGTGGGCCGTCCAGTCGACCACGCGCAGGATCTCCTCGCCGATGTGCGGCGTGTGGTCCGGGTAGCGGTGGTCGAGGTCGCGGCCGACCATGTCCTTGATGATGCGGTCCTCGGTGACGTCGTCGTGAGCGATCGTCTCGATGGTCTTGCCGTCGCGGATGACCGTGACGGTGTCCGCGATCTTCTTGATCTCGTTCAGCTTGTGGCTGATGATGATCGACGTGATGCCCTGCTCCTTGAGGTGCAGGATCAGGTCGAGCAGGTGGTCCGAGTCCTCGTCGTTCAGGGCCGCGGTGGGCTCGTCGAGGATGAGCAGCTTGACCCGCTTGGAGAGCGCCTTCGCGATCTCGACGAGCTGCTGCTTGCCGACTCCGATCTCCATGATCTTGGTGGTCGGGTTCTCGCGCAGACCCACGCGGGCCAGCAGCGCCGCGGCCTCCTGGTTGGTCTTGTTCCAGTCGATCAGGCCGCCGAAGCCGCGCACCTCGTTGCCGAGGAAGATGTTCTCCGCGATGGAGAGGTAGGGGCTGAGGGCCAGCTCCTGGTGGATGATGACGATGCCCTTCGCCTCCGAGTCGCGGATGCTGGAGAACTGCATCACCTCGTCCTCGAAGACGATGTCGCCCTCGTAGGTGCCGTGCGGGTAGACGCCCGACAGGACCTTCATCAGCGTCGACTTGCCGGCGCCGTTCTCCCCGCAGATCGCGTGGACTTCGCCGCGCTGTGCGTTGAGCGTGACGTCCTGGAGCGCCTTCACGCCCGGGAACGTCTTGGTGATGCCGCGCATCTCGAGGATGTTCGAGGTCACGCCGCCTCCCTTCCTTCGTAGTGGGGGAGGGCGCCCAGTGGGCGCCCTCCCGGGGTGTTCCTTCTCGGGTGAGGAGAGAGGACTAGCCGTTCACTTCCGCGTCGGTGTAGTAGCCGCCGTCGACGAGGACGGACTGGATCTGGTCCTTGGTGACGATGACCGGCTCGAGCAGGAAGGACGGGACGACCTTCTTGCCGTTGTCGTAGGTGTCGGTGTCGTTGACCTCGGGCTCGGTGCCCTCGAGCACGGCCTGGGCCATCTTCACGGCCTCCTTGGCGAGCTCGCGGGTGTCCTTGTAGATGGTCGCGTACTGCTCGCCGGCGATGATCGCCTTGACGGAGTCGAGCTCGGCGTCCTGACCGGTGATGATCGGGAAGTCGGAGCCGACGGTGTAGCCGGCGTCGGTCAGAGCCGAGATGATGCCGCGGCTGAGGCCGTCGTAGGGCGAGAGGACGCCCTGGACCTTGGAGCCGTCGGAGTACGTCTTGGTGAGGATGTCCTCCATGCGGCTCTGGGCGACCTCGCCGTCCCAGCGGAGCGTGGCGACAGTGTTGAAGTCGGTCTCGCCGGACTTCACGACGAGCGTCTTGTCGTCGATGTACGGCTGGAGGGTGTCCATCGCGCCGTTGAAGAAGAACGTGGCGTTGTTGTCGTCGGGGCTGCCGGCGAACAGCTCGACGTTGAACGGGCCGGCGGGGGCGTCGGCGGCCTTCGCGCCGGTGAGGTCGGTGAGACCGAGGCCCGCGAGGAGCGAGGTGGCCTGCTGGACGCCCACCTTGTAGTTGTCGAACGTGGCGTAGTAGTCCACGTTCTCGGAGTCGCGGATGAGGCGGTCGTAGGCGATGACGGGGATGTCGTTGGCCTTGGCCTCCTCGAGCACGCTCGTGAGGGTGGTGCCGTCGATCGAGGCGACGATCAGGGCCTTGGCGCCCTTGGTGATCATGTTCTCGAGCTGCGAGACCTGGGTGGGGATGTCGTCCTCGGCGTACTGCAGGTCGACCTGGTAGCCGGCCTCCTCGAGCTGCGACTTGACGTTGTTGCCGTCAGCGATCCAGCGCTCGGACGACTTGGTCGGCATCGCGACGCCGACGAGGCCGCCGTCGCCGGATCCCGAGCCCGAGCCGCCACCGGTTCCGGAGGAGCAGGCGGCGAGGGAGAGGATCATCGCTCCGCCGGCGATGCCGGCGATGAGAGCGCGCTTCATTGTGGTCACTGTGATTCCTTCGTCATTGAATGCAGTGGATGCAGGGCCGCCCTCGGGATCGGGGCGGAGATGTGATGCCATGTGAGCGATCACATTGCGTCATGCTAGACCCGACGGCGCCGTTCGTGTCAACGCGCACGTCTCGACTCGGTAACGGGACACCCGCGGCGCTTCGTCCGCTCTCGGAGCGGTGCTGTCAAGGGTCCCCGGCCCCGGAAGGGAGCCGGAGCCGTCGGCGTTGCGTCCAGCACTGTCGAAAGGACGCACACCATGACGAAGACCTGGTTCATCACCGGCGCCTCGAAGGGCTTCGGCCGCGAGTGGGCCGAGGCGGCGCTCGAGCGCGGCGACTCGGTCGCCGGCACCGCCCGCCGGATCGAGACCCTCGACGCCCTCGTCGAGGAGTACCCCGACACGTTCCTCCCGCTGACCCTCGACGTGACCGACCGCGCGGCCGGCTTCGCCGCCGTGCAGGCCGCGGCCGAGCGGTTCGGCCGGCTGGACGTCGTGATCAATAACGCCGGCTACGGGCACTTCGGCATGATCGAGGAGCTCACCGAGGAGGAGGTCCGCGCGCAGCTCGAGACCAACGTCTTCGGCGCCCTCTGGATCACCCAGGCCGCGCTGCCGATCCTCCGCGAGCAGGGCTCGGGCCACATCGTCCAGGTGTCGAGCATCGGCGGCATCAGCGCGTTCCCCTCGATCGGCGCGTACCACGCGTCGAAGTGGGCGCTCGAGGGCTTCACCCAGTCGCTGGCCGCCGAGGTCGCCGGCTTCGGGATCCACGTGACCCTCGTCGAGCCCGGCGGGTACTCGACCGACTGGTCCGGTCCCTCCGCGTCGCGCAGCGAGCCGATCGCCGCGTACGACGAGGTCCGGGAGGCAGCGAGCCGACGCCCCTCCGCCGCTCAGCAGGGCGACCCGCGGGCCTCGCGCCTCGGGATCCTCGCGGTCGTGGACGCGGACGAGCCGCCGCTGCGGATCTTCTTCGGGCGCGCGCCGCTGGGCATCGCGACGGCGGACTACGAGTCGCGCCTCGAGACCTGGAAGCGCTGGAACGACGTGTCGATCGCCGCTCACGGCGAGTGATCCAGGGCGGTCGCGGCGCGAGGGCGTCGCGGCCGCCGGTCAGCGCGAGGCGGTGACGCTCGCGCTCCGGGGGACGGCCGTGGATCCGCGGACGACCAGCTGCGGAGCGATCGGCGCCGCCTTCTCCGGCCGGTCGCCCTCGATCAGGCTGAGCAGCGCGGCCACGCACCGGCGTCCGAGCTCCACGAAGTCCTGGCGGACGCTGGTCAGCGGCGGCCAGTAGAACGCCGCCTCGGGGATGTCGTCGAAGCCGATGACGCTGACGTCCTCCGGCACGCGGACCCCGCGCTCGTGGAACGCGCTCATCAGTCCGAGTGCCATCTGGTCGTTCCCCGCGAACACCGCGGTGAAGTCGAGGAAGCGCGAGAGCTCGAGGCCCACGCGGTGGCCGCGCTCGGCGCTCCAGTCGCCGAGCAGCGGCGGGCGCAGCGGGATCGAGCGGTGGTCGAGCTCGGCGAGGTAGCCGCGCATCCGCGCCTCGGCCTCGATCCAGTCCTGCGGGCCGGCGAGGTGCACGATCTCGGTGTGCCCGAGGTCGATCAGGTGCCCGGTGGCGATGCGGGCGCCGGCCATCTGGTCGACGTAGAGCGCGTCGTCGCGGTCGTCCTCGCTCGTCTGCAGCGTCACGTGCGGGATGCGCAGCGCGACTCCGGAGAGGATGTCGAAGACGCGGATCTGCGGGGCGACGACAACGAGGCCCTCGACCGCCTGGTTGAGCAGATGCCGGATCCCGGCCTGGATCGACGCGCCGTCGGTGCCGTCGACGTTGGCCGTGACGACGAGGTAGCCCGCGTCGCGCGCCGCCACCTCGATGGCCTGGATGCTGGAGGCCGGACCGTACTGCAGGCTCTGCGAGGACAGCACGCCGACGGTGCGGGTGCGGCTGGTGACCAGTGCCCGCGCGGCGAGGTTGGGGCGGTAGTCGAGCTCGGCCATGACCTCGAGCACGCGCTTCTTCGTCTCGGCGCGGAGGCTCGGGTGGTCGTTCAGGACCCGGGAGACGGTCTGGTGCGAGACGCCGGCCGCGCGGGCGACGTCGTAGATGCTCGGCGCCCGCGACGCGGGCTTGTCTTCCGGCATCGGGCACCGCGGCTCTCTGTGATCGGCGCCTCCGACGCAGGACCGGGGCACCCTCACGGGCGGCTCGCCCGTCCGCGGGCGCGTGTGAGCACACTTTACGTCCCTCGGCGCGGGGGCCTGCACACCGACGGAACCTCGACGGCTCGGACGGGTGCCGCTCCCGGATCGGCCGGACGTTCCGGCACCGCTGGTGCGGGCGCGCCGGAACGACGCGATCCGCGCCTCCGCCCCGCGGTCGTCGCAGCGGGTGGTCGCCGCGGTCGGGTCAGCCGTCGAAGACCTCGGCCGAGGCGAAGGCCGCATCGGAGCGGAGCACGGCGACGAGGTCCACGGGACAGTCCTCGAAGGCCGTCCTCTCCGGACCGGGAGGCGTGTGCGCTCGGAAGTCGACGACGGATCCCTGGGGCGCGACGGCGTCGGGCGATCACAGGCGCCACCCTGCGGTCCGGGGTACTTTCCCGCGTGTGAACGACAGCGACGAGAAGTCCGGGAGAGGCTGGCGCATCGATCTCGGCGAGCCGCCGGAGAGCGTGTCCGGCGATGTCGTCGACGCTCTCGATAAGGTGTCCGCGGAATTCGCGGCATTCCGGAGCGGGACTTCCGGCGAGGGCGGAGAAAGGGCCGCGGCCCTCCGCGGAGCCGCCCGACTCGGGGCCGGAGAGCACCGGCTCGCCGTCGCCTCGGGGCTGACGCGGGAAGGCGTCCGCGCCTTTCTCGCGGGGGGATGACAAGCCGTCGGAGAGGCGGTTCCCCCGTGCCTCGACAAGCCGGCGCCGAAGGAAGAGAAAGGCCTCGAGAAGGCGCGGCATCCGGAGAGATCGGAGACGACGAATGGACGACGAGGAGTGGGCTCGGTACCTTCTCGCGATGAAGCGCCGAGCACCGACGGATCAGGACGGCGCGACCGCGGAACGGCGTGACGCGATGGTGGCGGCCGTCCTGCGGGAGCTCGACGGGGTCGATCCGTACGGACTCGAGCCGGGTCGCGAGGACGGCGCTCCCCGCGACGAGTACGCGTCTGAGGCGGCCCCGATCGCGAGCATCCTCCTGCGCCGAGGACGGATCACCGGCGAGGAGCTCGACGCCGTCTGGCGGTTCTGGTTCGGCGAGCCGCTGAGCGCCCTGCTCGGCGACGGCTTCGCCCCGCTCCTGGCGCGGCTCGACCGGCTCGCTCCTCCCTCGGCGGAGGACTGACGGGCGTCGGGTTCCGGCGGCGGACCGGCCGCGATCCCGGCGTCCCGTATCGCTCCGCCCAGCTCCGCCTAGCTCCGCCTAGCTCCGCTCGCGGAAGAAGCGGATGAGCTCGCGCAGCGCCGGGAGCGTCGCGCTCTCGGCCTCGGTGTCGTCGAGGTCGTCGAAGGAGGTGCGCAGCCCGGCGGCCTCGGCGTCGGCGGCGGACTCGAACGCCATCGACCACTCCGGGAACAGCCGCTCCCGGATCGGCTCCTCGAGGAGGGTGCGCAGCTGCGCGTGGCGCTCGTCGGCGGCGATGACGGCCATCCGCTCGCGCAGGACCGCGTCCGGCCCCTCGAGCACCTGGAGGAATCGGCCGTCGCGGTGCAGGAGCATGCCGGTCAGGCCGAGGCGCTCGTTGTTCGCGCGGCACTGGGCGAGCAGCGCGGGGAGGTCGGCGTCCGTGAAGCCGGCGGAGGTGCGGCTGGAGTAGACGAGGGAGAGCATGGCGTCCGTTCCGGGTGGGGGAGGCGGGCGCCTCCGCTCCCAGTGGACCACCGACAGCGCCTCCCGCACGGCCACTTCCGCCGGCGGCGGCAGGCTGCTAGAGCTAGCCGACCGTGATCGGAGCGGCGGACGGACGGGTGCCCTGCCGCATCCAGACGAAGAAGCCGACCAGGGTGAACGCGCCGTAGAAGACGTACATCAGCCCCGACGCGTAGTAGCCGGCCGAGAACAGCAGCGGCACGCCGACCAGGTCGACGGCCACCCAGATGAGCCAGAACTCGGTCCAGCCCTTCGCCATGCCGTAGGTGGCGAGGACGGAGCCGACGAAGATCCACGCGTCGCTCCAGACCGGCTCGTAGGAGCCGAGCGCGCGGAACACCGGGGTCAGCACCGCGGTGCCGCCGACCATCCCGAGCACCAGCAGGCCGCGGGTGCGCCACGACGCCCAGCGCGGCTCGATCAAGGTGGTCGAGTCGTCGGGGCGGTGGGTCCACCGGTACCAGCCGTAGACGCTGACCAGGATGAACATCACCTGCCGCCCGGCCTGGCCGAGCAGGTTGACGGGGTTGGGAGTGCCGAACAGGGCGCCCATGAAGACCGTGAACAGCAGCACGTTGCCGATGAGGCCGACGGGCCAGGCCCAGACCTTCCGCCGCATCCCGCCGAGGGCGCTGAGGAGCCCGAAGACGTTGCCGATGACCTCCCGCCAGAGGACGGTCTGCTCGCCGATGACGATCTGCGCGTCGAACAGCCAGTGCACGAGGTCCACGAGGCCTTCTTCCTGAGTCGGGATGCCGGGTGGTGCAACCCTGCCCCATCCCGGCCCATTCCCGTCGCGGGCTGATGAGGGCGCCGCGCTCGGACCACGCTGGATCCCGCTCCGGGGCGGGGAGCGCGACCGGCGCCCCGCTGTGCCGCCGCGACCGTAGGCTGGCGGGATGACGTCCCGGGTGCGACTCCTGCTGGCCTCGTCGCACCCCGGGCCGACCGTGACGGTCACCGTGCTGGCGACCGTGATCGCGGCGGCGTCCGGGCATCCGCTCGGGCAGGTCGTGCTGGTGGCGCTCGCCGTGCTGCTCGGGCAGCTCTCGATCGGGCTCGCGAACGACTGGATCGACGCCGATCGCGACCGCGCGGTGGGGCGCACCGACAAGCCGGTCGCGCAGGGGCTGATCGGCGTGGGCGCCGTCCGCGCCGCCGCACTGGGGACGGCGGCGGCCGCCGTGGTGCTCTCGCTGCTGCTCGGACCGGTCGCCGCGGTCGCGCACCTGGTGCTGGTCGCCGCGGGCTGGGCCTACGACGCGGGGCTCAAGCGCACGGTCTGGTCGGTCGCTCCCTTCGTGGTCGCCTTCGGGCTGCTGCCGGTGGTGGCGGTCGCGGCGGGCGACGGCCGGCTCCCCGCCTGGTGGGCGATCGCGACCGGCGCCGTGTTCGGCATCGCGATCCACTGCACGAACGTGCTCCCCGACCTGGTCGACGACGAGGCCACCGGGGTCCGCGGCTTCCCGCACCGCCTCGGCCTGCGGCTCTCCGGAGTCGTCGCCTTCGGGTCGCTGGTGGTGGCCGCGCTGCTCGTGCTCGTCGGACAGCTCGTCGGCGACCAGCCGGTGCGCGGGACGGGCGTGGTGCTCGCGGTGATCGGGACCCTCGCGGTGGTCGTGCTCGCCGCGGCGGGCATCCGCCTGGTGCTGACCGGCCCGCCCACGCGCACCCTGTTCCGGCTGGTGATCGCGGCCTCGCTCGTGCTGGTGGTCGAGCTCGGGCTGGCGGGCGCGCGGCTGGTCGGCTGACCGGCCGCCCGCGACCTCAGGACCAGCGCATCGCGTAGACGCGGGCGAGCAGGTCCGAGGTCGGCAGGGCGAGGGCGGTGCGGAGGAACGCCTCGCGGCCGCGGTGCGCGAGCGTGCCGAGCGGGCGTCCGAGCGCCATGTTCGCCTCCGCCTGCCGCGCCGCGCGCCGGGCCGCGGTGGTGCGCCGCCGGGCGAAGCCGGGCCAGGGGCCGGCCTCGCCGCGGCGCACGGCACCGGCCAGGAGCGGGGCGAGTTCGGCGGCGTCGAGCCAGCCGAGGTTCATGCCCTGCCCGCCGATCGGACTGATCTCGTGCGCGGCGTCGCCGATGAGTACGACGCGGCCGACGCCCATCCGCTCGGCCTCGCGGCGCCGCACCTGGAATCCGCTGAGCATCGTGCAGGTGTCCGGGTCGGCGTCGGCGCCCGTCCGGTCGCGGACAGCGGCGGCCAGGGCGCGCGCGGCCTCCTGGTCGGGGGCCTCCTCGGGCCGCCAGGCGGGGGCGCCGAGGGAGCGGTCGGGGCCGCTCAGGGCGACGTACCGGCGCCGGCCGCCCGGCAGCGGGAAGGACTCCACCACTCCGGCCGGGCCGACGTCGACCAGCGCGGTGCCGGTGAGACCGCCGGGCTCGGGGTCGGCGAAGTCGCCCATCACGTAGCGGTCCGGGTAGTCGCGGCCGGTGGTGCGGATCCCGAGCAGGTCGCGGACGGTGCTGCGGGCGCCGTCGGCTCCCACGACGAAGGCGGTGCGGACGAGTACCGGCTCGCCGCCCGGTCCGGTGCCGGTCGCCTCGACGGTGGAGCCGCGACGGAGCAGGCCGGTCAGCGCGACCCCGGGGCGCAGCGCGTCCGGGGACGCCGCCTCCAGGCGCTCGCGGAGGATCGCCTCGGTGCGGTGCTGGTCGAGGGTGACGACGTAGGGGTGCGTCGCGGAGGCGCGTGCGAACGAGAGCGTGCCGAGGGTGCGGCCCCGGCTGCGCGCGACGCCCTCGCGGACCCGGGTGGCCTCGGCCAGCACGGGAGCATCGGCGCCGACCGCCGCGAACGCGTCGAGCGACGGCGGATGGATGCCGATCGCCCGCGAGCCGCGCGGCACCGAGGAGCGCCGCTCCCACACCTGCACGTCCACTCCGGCCCGCGCCAGGAGCGCGCCGAGCAGGAGTCCGACCGGACCGCCGCCGACCACGAGCACGTCCGTCTCCGCTGTCACGGGTCGAGCCTAGGGAGCGGCGGCGCGGCGGGCGAGGGGGTGCGCTCGACCGCCGCGCGTGCTCAGGGTGCGAGCGGAGGTGTCAGAGCGCGTCGACAGCGGCGAGGATCTCCTCGGTCTCCGTGCGCGTCGTGTAGTCGACGTGCACGTCCGCTGTGCGGACGAGCCGGTCGGCGTCGACGACCAGGACGGTCGGGTACGGGACGGCCGGAGTGTCGTCGGCGTTGCTGTCCTTCACGGCGAAGCCGAGTGCGGTGTGCGCCTCCTGCGCGTCGCCGCTGGGGGCGGTGACGATGCCGAGAGCGCTCGCGAGCGTGTTGCCGGGGTCGGAGACGACGGTGAAGCCCAGGTCGCCGTTCGCGACCGCCGCGCGCGACCCGTCGGGGGTCTGCGGGCTGATCGCGACGAGGGCGACTCCGCGCGACGCGAGCTCGGGGGCGAGGGTCTCGTTGTAGTGCTTGAGCGTGATGTTGCAGTACGGGCACCAGGCTCCGCGGTAGAAGACGAGGACGGCCGGGCCCGCGCCGAGGACGTCCGCGAGGTCGACGGTGTCGCCGTCGACGGTCACGACGGAGGCGGCGGGGAGCGCGTCGCCGGCGGTGACGGCTCCGCTCGGGGCGCCGGCGGCGACGAGGTCGTCGCGCTCGCCGGAGAAGACGGCGGCGAGCTCGGGGCCGACCGTGTCGTCGAAGCCGACGGTGAACTCGTCGAGCTGGGTGCGGACGGAGGTGCTGGTCATCGGAAGTCCTTCGGTCGTGACGGTCATGGTCCCCCGTCCGGGAGCCTAGGCACGCGGGGGACCGGGCGCCGGGCGCCCGTCACGCGGCGTCACACGACGGCCGACGCGTGTCGGCCGGCGTGCGTGGGACCGGCCCCGTCGCTCCGTCACTCCGGGGCGACGACCAGCTCGCCGCCGGCGCAGCGCGAGACGCACGGCATGATCCAGCGGTCCTGCTCCTCGGGGGTCAGCACCAGGTCGCGGTGCTCCGCCGTCCCGCCGACGAGGCGCAGGCGGCAGGTGCCGCACGTGCCCGACTCGCAGGAGGAGTCGACGTCGATCCCGGAGGAGCGGAGCGCGGTGAGGAGCGAGCGGTCGGCCGGGACCTCCACGACGGCTCCGGTCGGCTCCCAGACGGCGGCGAAGGGAACGGCCCGGTCGCCGACGGTGTCGACGCCCGCGAAGTCCTCGACGTGGATACGGCTCGGGCGCCAGTGCATCGTGAGGGCGAGGACCTCGTCGATCAGCGCGGACGGACCGCAGCAGTAGATCCGGGTGTCGTCGTCGGGCTCGGCGACGAGCGGCCATAGGTCGAGCCGGCCGTGGATCGCACTGTGGTGCACGAGGGAGCCGTCGGCGGAGAACTCGTCGAGCCACGCGGTGTCCTCGGGGGTGCGGCTGAGGTAGACGACCTGCACGGCCGATCCCTGCGCCCGGAGCTCGGCGGCCATCGCGCGGATTGGGGTGACCCCGATCCCGCCGGCGATCAGGAGGTAGCGGGCGGCGGGCCGGAGGGCGAAGGTGTTCGCGGGCGGCGCGGAGGAGAGGACATCGCCGACGCGGACGTCGTCGTGGAGGCTCCGCGATCCGCCCCGACCCCCGGGCTCGCGGCGCACCGCGATCGCGTAGTGCGACGGCTCCGCGGATCCCGGCTCGACGAGGCTGTAGCTGCGGCGCTCGCCGGAGGGGGTCGTGAGCGTGAGGTGCGCGCCGGCGGAGTAGCCGGGCAGCGGGGCGCCGTCCTCGCTCCGCAGCACGAAGCGGGTGACGGCCGGGGTGAGCGCCTCGCGCTCGGCCACCACGAGCCGCAGCTCAGCCACGGAGCACCAGCTCGTCGCCCACGCCGAGCGTGCCGCCGTCGAGGACCTCCGCGTAGACGCCGAGGAGCTCGTGGCCGTAGGTCTCGTGCAGCAGGCGAGGGACCGGCAGGTCGCGCCGACCGGTGCCCGGCTCGACCTCGGTCGCGGCGCACCGCTCGGTGGCCTTCGTGATCCGCAGCCGCAGCCCGCCCGCGGTGAGCTCGCGGCCGAGCAGCTCGAGCTCGCTCCACGCGGGCAGCCCCTCGAGGTGGATGTTCCCGCGGAACCGCAGCGGATCGACGCTCCGGCCGGTGCGCTCGGCGAGGTCGCGGACGCTCGCCAGGTTGATCAGCGAGACGTACTCCATCTCGATGTCGGAGTTGTGGGCCGTGTCGGTGTAGCGGCGCCCCGCGTCCTGGGCGATCACGGGCTCGACGCCGGGCGGCAGGTCGAGCACGCGGGCGGCGAAGGAGCGCAGTGCGGCCCGGCCGTCCTCCGCGCCGAGGTCGGCGGAGAGGACCCGGTGGCCGCGGACGTCGACGGTGAGCACTCCGCTGTCGGGGTCGAGGTGCGTGGTCAGGCCGGCGAGGCGCGCCTCGGCGACGAGCACGAAGTACTCGCGCTTGGAGATGCCGTGCCGCATGCCGGGCCGGTAGGCGCCGCCGGGGCGGGCGAGGGCGATCGTGCGGTCGAAGGGGACGCCGCGGCCGGCGGTGAGCTCGACGCGGGGGAGCGGCTGCGGGGTCAGGCCCTTCACCGGGTAGACGAAGAGGCCGTCCACGCGTGTCGTCATGCCCCCATCCTGGCGCATCGCCGGGAAGCCGGCAGGGCCGTCGCGGCGCAGCGGAGCGCGAGGAACGGACGCGGCGCCGTGCGGATCCTGCGAGGGCGGGCGGAGGGATCCGCTCCGGCGGGCCTCGTCAGTACTGGAGGGAGAGGCCGACCAGGGGCGGGACGACGAGCGCGCCCAGCTCGACGATCGCGACGCTCGCGCCGACGCCGAGCGTGACGGCCGAGAGCAGCCGGGCGCGGTCCTTCCGCGCGACGCCGATGACGCCGACGATCGCGGTCGCCGTCGCGAGCACGAGCATCGTGACCCCGAGGGCGGCGAAGAGCGCCCCGATCTGAGTGGTGTCGAAGCCGCCCTGGAACGCGAGGACCGGGATGGCCGTGGTGAGCGCGGTCCGCCCGATCTGCGCGAGGACGAGGACGATCGCGAGGACGAGGCCGACGATGCCGACGACGTCGCGGGGCCGGGGCTGGGGGGCGG
>NZ_PSUE01000035.1:0-22624 GCF_002931645.1 Rathayibacter sp. AY2B5
CGCCTCGCCCCGCCTCGCCCCGCCTCGCCCCGGCTCGCCTCGGCGAGAAGCCATTAGTCGTCGCACTCGAGACCGACTGCGACAACTCCTGCGCACTCGCGGAACCGCGATCGGAGGAGTCCGGCGAGAAGCCAGGACTTGTCGCACTCGACTTCGAGTGCGACAACTCCTGCGCACTCGCGAGCGGAGTCGGCGGCGGAGGCGGCGGCGGCGGCCGATGCGAAGAGACGACGGAGGCCGCCGCGCTCGAGCTCGAGTGCGACGGCCTCCGGACCGTCAGGAGCAGGCGCCCGCGGGTCAGGACTCCGTGTCGACGAGCGAGTCGAGGTGGGCGAGGTCCTCGGACGAGATCTCGAAGTCGACGTCGGCGTTCTCGACGATGCGCGAGGGCGTCGTCGACTTCGGCAACGGCAGCACGTCCTTCTCGAGCAGGTAGCGGATGCAGAGCTGCGCCACCGACTTGTCGTACTTCGCAGCGATCTCGCCGATGTCGGAGTTGTCGAGCAGGCCGCCCGTCGCGAGGGCGAGTACCCCTCGACGAGGATGCCGTGCTCCTTGCAGTACGCGGTCGTCTCGTCCTGGGTGTTGCCGACGAACCAGCGGATCTGGTTGGCGTGCGGCACCACGTCGGTCGCCGCGATCAGCGACTCCAGATCGGCGACCTGGAAGTTCGAGACGCCGATGGCGCGCGAGCGACCGGCCTCGAGGATCTCCTCCATCGCCTTCCACGCCGCGATGTTGCCCTCGCGGTGGTCGGAGCCCATGTCCTGCCAGGGCCACGGGGCGTGGATGAGGTACAGGTCGACGTGGTCGAGCTCGAGCGCCGCCATGGTGGTCTCGAAGCTCGCCTTCGCGCCCTCGTAGTCCTTCACCTCGGCCGGGAGCTTGGTGGTGATGAACACCTCGTCGCGCGGGACGCCGCTGTCGCGCAGTGCCCGGGCGACGCTCGCCTCGTTGCCGTAGGCGCGGGCGGTGTCGATGTGGCGGTAGCCCGCCTCGAGCGCGGCGGTCGTCGCGTCGTAGGCCTCGGGGCCGTCGGGGATCTGCCAGGTGCCGAACCCGATCTTCGGGATGGCGACTCCGTTGGACAGCGTGAACGTGTCGGTCAGGGCGGGCATGACTCTCCTCTGCATCGGTCTTCTCCGCGGGCCGCCACCGGCGGCGCCGCTCCTTCCACGCTAGGCCGGGCCCCCGGCTCGCGCGGGCCCCTTGCGCTGTGCGCCTCCGGTGCTACGCGGCCGTCGCGCTCCGGGCCGCCGACCCCGCAGAAGTCGCAGGTCTCGCGCGCGAGTACCGCGACTTCCGCGGACGCGAGCCGGCACCACCGGCCCGCCCCCGCGAGCGGCCGGCGCCTCCCCCCTGAGGCGCCGACCGCTCAGTCCCGCGCCACCGACCAGGGGGTCCGCAGCGCCCGCTCGGCGAGGAACCGCCGCTCCCCTGTGATCGACACCTCCGCCGTCACCGCCGCGTCCGCCGCCGAGGCGCCGGCCGTCAGCCGCAGCGGCCCCGGGTCCACGGCGAGCCGGCCGTCCTCCCCCGTCACCGCGAGCCGGGCCGCGTCGACGTGGAAGTGCACCGTCAGCGTCTCGCCCGCCGCGATCGGCACGCGCGCGAAGCCGATGAGCTGCGCGACCGGCCGCACCACCGCCGAGGTCGGGTAGCCCGCGTAGAGCTGCACCACCTCGACCGTGTCGGCGCCGTCGTTCCGGAGCGATACCGCCACGTCGAGCGATCCGCCGACCGGCAGCTCCGCCGCCGTCGCCAGCTCCGTATACGTCACCGCGCCGCGGGTCAGCCCGTAGCCGAACGGGTAGAGCGGAGTCGCGTCCAGCGCCGTGATCCCGGGGTTCGAGAGCCCGAGCGACGGCTGCAGGTACGTGGTCGACGCGGACGGGAGCCGCGGGATCTGCACGGGCAGCCGCCCGGTCGGAGCCACGCGGCCCGAGAGCACGCCGGCGACCGCAGCCGCCCCGTCCGCTCCCGGGAAGAACGCCTGCACGAGTCCGCGCGCCGCTCCGAACGCCCCGAGCGCGTAGGGCCGGCCCGAGAGGACGACCACCACGGTGGGCACGCCGGTCTCGAGCACGGCCGTCACCAGCGGCTCCTGCGCTCCGGGGAGGCGGAGGTCGGCCGCGTCGCAGCCCTCGCCCGAGGTGCCGTCGCCGAAGAGCCCGGCGATGTCGCCGACCACGACGACCGCCGCATCGGAGCCGCGGACGAGGTCCACCGCCTCCTGCACGCCGTCGGTCGACGCGGAGGTGATCGAGCCGCCCTCCGCGAAGCGCACGCGCGACGCTCCGAACTCCTCCTGCAGCGCCGTCAGCACCGTCGGGATCGACAGCCCGAGGTCGTGGCCGGGGTGCTTGGAGAGCACGTGGTTGGGGAACGCGTAGCAGCCGACCAGGCTGCGGAACTGGTCCGCGGCCGGTCCCACGACGGCGAGCGAGCCGGAGGACAGCAGCCTCGCGACGTTCTCGTCGCGCAGCAGCACGACCGACTCCTCCGCGATCCGCGACGAGATCGCGCGGTTGCGGGCGCTGTCGAGGTCGACGTCCTCGGCTCCCTCGGGCACCAGCGGGCCGCCGTCGAGCAGGCCCGCCTCGAACTTGTGGCGGAGGTGCCTGGCCACGGAGCGGTCGAGGTCGGCCTCGTCGACGACGCCCTCGCGGATCAGGCGCGGCAGCTCGCCGTACGCCGCCGTCTGCGGCAGCTCGACGTCGACCCCGGCGTGCAGCGCCAGGCGCCCCGCGTCGGCCGCGTCGACCGCGACGTGGTGCATGGCCTGGAGGAACGGCACCGCCCAGTAGTCGGCGACGACCGTGCCCTCGAAGCCCCAGCGGTCGCGGAGCAGCGTCGTCAGCAGGTGCCGGCTGGCGCTGCTGGGCACGCCGTCGATGTCGGTGTACGAGGTCATCACGCTGCGGGCTCCGCCGTGCCGCAGGGCGGCCTCGAACGGAGGCAGCACCGTGTCGGCGAGCTCGCGCGGCCCCATGCTCACGGGTCCGTGGTTGTGGGCGCCGCGGGAGGCGGCGTACCCGGCGAAGTGCTTCAGCGTCGCGACGACGCCGGTCCCCTCCAGCCCCGCGACGTAGGCGGCGCCGAGCTGCGAGACCAGGTACGGGTCCTCGCCGAGGGTCTCCTCGACGCGGCCCCAGCGGTAGTCCTTCACGACGTCGACGACCGGGGCGAGGCCCTGGTGGATGCCGAGGGCGCGCATGTCCGAGCCGATCGCCTCCGCCATCTCGCCCACGAGCTCCTCATGGAAGGTCGCCGCCCAGGCGAGCGGAGTGGGGAACGCGGTCGCGCCGTACGCGGCCAGCCCGGTGAGGCACTCCTCGTGCGCGATGGCCGGGATGCCGAGGCGGCTGCCGGCGACCACGCGCTCCTGCAGCTCGCGGAGCCGGCGGACGCCCTCGGGGACGGTGACCGGCTCGGTGCCGAACACGCGGGTCAGCTGGCCGAGGCCGCCGGTGAAGAGGTCGTCGCCCGCGGCGGGCCCGTCGTCGAGCTTCGGGGCGAAGTCGTCGGCGGAGTCGGTGAGCCAGACGGAGCCGAGCTGCGCCGCCTTCTCCTCGAGGGTGAGTTCCTGGGTCAGGAGGCGGGCGCGCTCGGCCGGAGGCAGAGCGCGGTCCCGCCAGTCCCGCCCGGGAGGACGCGCGGCGTCCGTCCCGGGCAGTGCTGGGGAAGCGTCGTGCATCAGCCCTTGAACGCCCCGTCCATGATCCCGGACACCATCCGGCGGCCGACGAAGAAGAACGCGATCAGCAGCGGGAGGGTGGCCATGAACGATCCGCCCATCGCCAGGGCGACGTCGATCGAGCGGTTGGCCTGCAGCTGCTTCAGCGCGATCTGCACCGTGAACAGCTCCGGCGACTTGAGGACGATGAACGGCCACATGAAGTCGTTCCAGACCGCGGTGAAGGTGATCAGTCCGAGGACGAACGCCGCGGGGCGGACCACCGGGAAGGCGATGCGCCAGAACAGCTGCCACGAGTTGGCGCCGTCGATGCGGGCCGCCTGGATCAGCTCGTCGCTGACCGTCGTGGACATGTGCTGCCGCATCCAGAAGATGCCGAAGGCGCTGGCCAGGCCCGGCACGATGATCGCCTGGAGGGTGTCGACCCAGTCGAGCGCCGAGACGATCAGGTACTGCGGGATGATGCTCAGCTGCGCCGGCACCGTCATGGTCAGCAGCACGATCAGGAACAGCACGTTGCGGCCCGGGAACTGCAGCTTCGCGAAGGCGAAGCCGGCCATCGCGCAGAGGATCGCCGAGATGACGGCGATGCTCAGCGACACGATGAGGCTGTTCAGCATCGAGGCGATGAACGGGACGGTGTCGAACACCTTCTCGGCGATCGCCATGAAGTTCGTGCCCGGGTACAGGCGCGGCGGGATCGACGTGACGGCGGTCGCTCCGACCGACGCGACGACGAACATGTAGTAGAGCGGGAAGATCGAGACGAGCACCGCGATCACGAGGAAGACGTAGGTCGGCCAGCCGACTCCGCCGCCCTTCCCGCGCCGCTTCGGCAGCTGTGCCTTCTGGACCGTGGGGGCCAGCGTCTGCGGGACGGCCTGGTCGATCACATCCGACATCAGACGGCCTCCTTCCGGGTGCGGGTGGAGAGGTAGAAGTTGAGGAGGGAGACGAGGACCACGATCACGAACAGCACGACGCCGATGGCGGATCCGTAGCCGAACTTGAACTGGCCGAAGCCCTGCTCGTAGAGGAAGAGCGCCAGCGTCTGGCACTGCCGGCCGGCGCCGCAGGTCAGGCCCGATTCGGGAGCCACCAGGAGCGCCTCCGTGAAGATCTGCAGACCGCCGATGGTCGACATGATCACGGTGAAGACGATGATCGGGCGCAGCGCCGGGATGGTCAGGTGGCGGAACTGCTGCCAGCTGGACGCGCCGTCGACGGAGGCCGCCTCGAACATCTCGCGGGGCAGCGACTGCAGGCCCGCCAGGTAGAGGAGCGTGTTGTAGCCGAACCAGCGCCAGAAGACCATCGTCGAGATGACGATCCAGGAGCCGTAGTTCGTGGCGAGGAAGTTGATCGACGGCAGTCCGAAGATGCCGAGGAACCAGTTGATCAGGCCGAAGTTCTTGTCGAAGATCTGCGCGAACACGATCGCGGTCGCCGCGACGGAGGTGATGTACGGCACCAGCAGCGCCATGCGGAAGAAGTTCGCCCAGCGGAGGCGGGCGTGGTTCAGCAGGTGCGCGAGGAAGAGGGCGAACAGCAGCTGGGGCACCGTCGAGATGATGAAGATGCCGAAGGTGTTGACCAGCGCGTTCCAGAACCGGGAGTCGGCGAAGAGCTGCTGGAAGTTCGCGATGCCGACGAAGGTCTGCTCGCCGATCGGGTTCCAGTCGAAGAGCGAGACGTAGAACGTGAACAGGAGCGGGAAGAGCCCGAAGACGATGAAGATGATGAAGAAGGGCGCGACGTACGCGTAGGGGGCGATCCGCTCCGAGAGGGAGTTGCGGATCCGCGCGGCCTTCTGGACCGGCGCGCTGGGCTGCTTGCGCTGCTTGCGGGGTGGTGCTGCTGTCACCGTTGACACGGGAGTACCTCCGTCGAGAAAGGGGGGAGGGGCCCGGCGCGCGAGGCGCCGGGCCGCTCGGGTGGGTGGGGCGATCAGCCGCCGATGGCCTGCTTGGCCGTGTCGAGTGCGGTCGACCACGCCTTGTCGGAGGTCACGTTGCCGGCCTCCAGCTCGACGAGGGTGTTGAGGAGCGCCCCGTTGATCGGGGTGGTGTCCGGTCCGTTGTAGAAGGACGGGAACTGCTCGACGGAGGTCGCCATGACCTCGCCGATCTTCGAGTCGCCGAAGAACGGGTCGGTGTACGACTGGACCTCTTCGCTGGCGACCGCCTCGGTGGCGGCGGGCAGCGTGCCCGAGGCCTTGAAGTGGTCGGTCTGGCCCTCGGCCGACATCATCGTCTTGATGTACTGCCAGGCGGCCTCGGGGTGCTCGGCGCGGGCGGGGATGGCGATGACGCTGCCGCCCCAGTTGCCGCCGATGCCGGGGACGCTGGTGACGCGCCAGTTGCCGGCGGTGTCGGGGGCGTCGGTCTTGATGCCGGCGAGGATCCACGAGGGGGCGATCGTCACGGCGAAGGCGCCGTTCGCGCGGCCCGGGGCCCAGCCCGAGGACCAGGCGGCGATGCCGGCGCTGATGCCGGCGTCCTTGGTGTCCACGGCGACCTGGAACGCGTCCTTCACCTGCGGGTTGGTGTCGTAGACCAGCTCGCCGTCGGGCGAGTAGTACTTCTCCGAGACCTGGTTGACGGTCGAGAAGAAGACGCTGGTCTCGATGTTGTCGACGAACGGCTTGCCGGTCGCCTCGGTGTACTTCTTGCCGGTCTCGATGAAGGACGGCCAGTCCTTCCAGAGCTCGGCGACCTGGTCGGGCTCGGTCGGCAGGCCGGCCTGCTCGAAGAGGTCGGCGCGGTAGGCGAAGCCCAGTCCGCCGACGTCGGTCGGGACGCCCACGACGGAGCCGTCGTCGGCGGTCGCGGCGGAGGCGGCCCACGGGAGGTAGGTGGAGGCGACGTCGTCGCCGCCGAGGGTGCGCAGGTCGAGGAAGTTCGAGCTGTTGGCGACGAACTGGGGCAGGTCGTCGTTCTGGATCATGACCAGGTCGGGCACCTTGCCGCCGGCGAGGGCCGCGGTGAGGGCGGTGGCGGTCTCGGTCGTGCTGCCGACCTCGGAGAGCTTGATCTTCGCGTCGGGCATCTTCGCGAGGTACTCGTCGACGCTGTCCTTGGCGTTGATGCCGGTGAAGGACCAGAAGGTGGCTTCGGCGTTCGGGTCGTCCGAGGCGCCTCCTCCCCCTCCGGACGAGCACCCGGTCAGGGTGAGCGCGACTACTGCTGCTGCGGCGGCTACGGCCGTCAGGCTTCTTTTCACGACAATTCCTCTTCGTTGGGGATTCGCAGGGTTTCGGTGAGGGCGAGCCTCAGAGAACGATCTCTTGGCGGCCAACCTAACCCGCCCGCGAGCACGATGCAAGCGAGAACCGGTCTCCGCGAGATAACGATCTCCGCCTAGTATCAAAGGGAAGTTTCGCAAATCGAGCAGTTCCGGACGGCCGCCCGCCGCCCCGTGCGAGTCTTCACTCCGACGTTCTCCCCACCGTGCTCCGCGGGGAGGCGCGGAAGCCGGAACCTCCCCTCGCAGAAGGAAGCAGCATGACTCGACCCACGCTGGTGGACGTCGCCCAGGCCGCGGGCGTCTCGCGCGCCACCGCCGCCCGGGTGCTCGCAGGCGGCACCAATGTCGACGTCCGGATGACCGCCGCGGTCGAGCGCGCCGCGAAGTCCCTCGGCTACGAGGCGAACAGCGCCGCCCGGATGCTCCGCGGCGGGCGGGCCGGGGCCATCGCCCTGATCGTCGCCTTCAACGAGCTCGACAGCCTCACCGGGACGTTCTTCACCTCGGTGCTGAAGGGCGCCGCGAAGGGCCTCTACGCCGGCGAGGTGCAGCCCGTGCTGCTGCCCGCCGACCACGACGACAGCGACCGCATCCCCCGCTTCCTCCGCTCGCGGGCCGTCGACGGCGCGATCGTGATCCTCCAGCACGAGATCACCCACCTCGCCCAGGCGCTGGCCGACTCCCCCGTGCCGATCGCCTGGGTCGGCCGCCCTCGCGTCGCCCTGCCCGAGGACGCGATCGTCATCGACTCCGACAACTACGGAGGCGGCCGCCTCGCCGCCCGCGCGCTCGCCGACTCCGGCCGCCGGCGCCTGGGCATCATCGCCGGCCCGCACGACATGGAGCCCGCCCGCGACCGCATCCGCGGCTGGCGCGACGAGCTGACCGAGCTCGGCCTCGACTCCAGCCCCATCGTGCACGGCGAGTTCACCCTCGAGAGCGGTTCCGCCGCGATGGCGCGCCTCCTGCAGCGCCACCCCGACCTCGACGGCGTCTTCGCCTCCTCCGACCTGATGGCCAACGGCGCGATCCGCGTCCTGCAGGCGTCCGGCCGCCGCGTCCCCGCCGACGTCTCCGTCATCGGCTTCGACGACGTCGTCATCGCGACCACCTCGGATCCGACCCTCACGACCATCCGGCAGCCCCTGGAGGACATGGGCCGTGTCGCCGCCGAGACCGTCGTCGCCGTCGTGCAGGGCCGCCCGGTCGACCGGCAGCCGATCCTCGCGACGACCCTCGTGCAGCGCGAGTCCGCATGACCCCGCCTCCCCCGCACCGCCTGATCGTCAGCACCGACGCGGCGAACGAGGCCGACGACCAGTTCGCGATCGTCCAGGCGCTGCTGACCGAGACCCTCGACGTCCGCGGCCTGGTCGCTGCGCACTTCGGCCGGCCGGGGAGCATGCCGGAGTCGCGCGCCGAGATCGACCGCATCGTGGAGTTGGCGGGAGCGACGGTGACCGTCGTCGACGGCGCCGAGTCGGCCCTGCCCGCCGAGGCGTCGGACGGCGCCCGCCTGATCGTCGCGGAGGCGCTGCGCGACGCCGGCCGACTGTGGATCGCCGTGCTCGGGCCGCTGACCGACGTCGCCGCCGCCCTGCTGCTCGAGCCGTCGATCGCCTCCCGCGACGTCGTGGTCGTCTGGGTCGGCGGCCCGCCCTACGACGAGATCCCCGCCTACAGCCCCGAGTTCAACCTGATCAACGACGTCGACGCCGCGAACCGCGTCCTCGAGTCGGGCATCGCCCTGTGGCAGATCCCGATGCCCGTGTACTCCGGAGTCGGAGTCGGGCACGCCGAGCTGCGGACCCGGCTGCGCGGCACGAGCCCGCTCGGGGACTACCTCGTGGACCAGCTGATCGCGTTCAACGAGACCATCCCGTACGGGCCGCTCGACTTCCGGTCGCTGGGCGACAGCCCGGCCATCGGCGCCGTGATGAACCCCGCCGGCGGACGCTGGCGGGAGCGCCGCGCACCACGGTTCTCCGCGGACGGCGAGCTCCTGCCCGACGCAGGACCGCACACGATCCGGGTCTGCGAGGCGTTCGACACCCGCTGGCTGATCGAGGACCTGTTCGCGAAGCTCGTGGAGTTCGGGGAGCGGGCGGGCGGCGAGTAGAGGAGGGCCTCCGCGACCTGGTGGAGCTCGGCCTGATCACCGCTCGCCACACGGTCAGCTGGTGGAAGCTGCACCGTGACCGCAGGAAGATCCTCGCGGCGCTGGACGAGCCCGCGGACCGGTGACCGGATCGCGCGGCTGAGTACCGAGTCGCCGGCGAGGAGATCCGCGCCGCACGCGGGCGAGTCCGTCCGCGCGATCGGCGGGCGATCAAGCGGACTCGCGGAGCACCAGCTGGTGGCGGACTGTGCGATGGACGGCCGGGCCGCCCCGGGGGAGCTCGCCGGCGATCATGGCGACCGCGAGGTCGAGGGCGTGCCGCGCGAGCTCGTCGAGGTCGACGGCGAGGGTCGTCAGCGTCGGGGCGAGCAGCCGCCCGATCGAGAGGCCGTCGATGCCGACCACCCGGACGTCGCCGGGCACGTCGACGCCCGCCCGACGGCACGCGGAGAGCACGCCGAGCGCGCAGAGGTCGTTGAACGCGACGATCGCGTCCGCGGCCCGGGGCCGGGCGATGATCCGCTCGGTCGCGTCCGCGGCCGCCTGGGCGGTGGGGCCCTCGGCGCGGACGACGGAGGCCTCGAGTCCGCGCGCGGAGAAGGCCCGGATCAGCAGCTCGGCTCGCCGGCTCGGCCGCGCGTCCCGGGAGACGTCGACGACCACCGGGCGCCGCACGCCCGCTCCCGCCAGGTGCTCGGCCAGCGCCTCGACGGCGTCGGAGTGGTCGAGCAGCACCGCGGCGCGCAGCGGGTCGCCGGTCGGGTCGAGCTCGACGACGGGCACGGAGCCGAGCCGCTCGATCCACTCCGCGGCACGATCGCCGAAGGTGCCGATCACCGCGTCGGTCTGCGCGCCCAGCGCCTGGATCATCCGGTCGGAGTCGGCGGCGAGGCCCACGTCCGCGAGCGACACGTTCCAGCCCCGCGCCGCCGCGACCCGGACGACGGCCGAGGCGAGCTCCGGCGACCACGGATTCCGCAGGTCGTCGACGACGAGCCCGAGCTGGTGCTCGCCGCCGGTGACCAGGCCGCGGCCGAACCGCGACGGGCGGTAGGACAGCTGCTCCGCGGCGTCGAGGACCCGCCGCTTCGTCTCCTCGCTGATGCCCGGCATGCCGTTCATCGCGCGGGTGACGGTCTGGCGGGAGACCCCGGCGGCGGCCGCGACGTCGTGGATCGTCGCGCGGCCGCCGGCCTCGGCACCGCTCAGGCGCGGAGGTCGAGCCATGCCGTCTGCTCCGGGGTCAGCTCGATCGACAGGCCGCGCAGGGACGAGCGCAGCTCGGTGATCGTGCGCGGCCCGAAGAGCGGGAAGGTGGGGAACGGCTGCGCGAGCACGTAGGCCAGCGCGATCGCCGTCGCCCCGACACCGTGCTCGGCCGCCAGCTGCTCGGCCCGGCGCAGGCGCTCGAAGTTGTCCGGCCCGTAGTAGCAGCGCACCAGCTCGGCGTCGCTGGTGTCGTCCGGGCGGGCGCGGCCGGTGAAGAAGCCGCGGGCCTGCGAGGACCACGGCAGCAGCGGGATCTGCCGCTCGACCAGCCACTCCTTCGACGCCCGGTCGGTGACGTGGACGCAGCCCTCCCACGGCACGTCGTACGCCTCGGCCAGGCCGAAGTGGTCGCTCAGCGCCTGGAACCCGGCCCGCCCGTGAGTGCGGGCGTACTCCTGCGCCTCGTCGAAGCGCGCCGGCGTCCAGTTCGAGACGCCGTAGGCGCGGATCCGCCCGGCGCGCTGGTGCTCGTCCATCACGTCGACGAACTCGCCCACCGGCACCTCGAGGTTGTCGCGGTGCATCAGGTAGATGTCGGCGTAGTCGGTGCCCTGCCGCTCGAGGCTCTCGAGCAGCTGCCGGGAGAGCGACTCCGGATCGCAGTAGGGGGTGTGCGCGCCCTTGGTGATCACGACGACGTCCTCGCGGATGCCGCGGTTGCGGATCCACCGGCCGAGGCGGCCCTCCATCTCGCCGTCGCCGTAGATGTAGCCGGTGTCGAAGGCGGTGCCGCCCTGCTCGACGAACGCGTCGAAGATCGCCGAGGCGTGCGCCAGATCCGGCTGATTGTCGACGCCCATCACGAGCCGCGACATCCGCTTGCCGACGCCGGGGATCCCGCCGAAGAGCATCGGGCTGTCCGACGCCGCGCGCAGCGGCCGCCCGGACACCGTCGGGATGTCCGCGGTCTCGGCCTCGAACGGGAAGCGCAGGCCGATCGCGGCGCGCCAGCGGTCGAGCGTGCGGGCCGTCGCGAGCGTCTCCTCGAGCGTCATCTGCGGCGCCTCGACCGAACCGGCCGCCAGGGCGTCGGTCGTCGCATCCGCCTCGAGCGCGTAGGGGCTCTCCCCCTCGAACGTGAGGATGCGCGGCTCCTCCCCCACGACGCTGATCTCGATGCCCGCGTCGGACGCACCGAACCACGGGTCGGCCACGTGCAGACGGCCGCGCGTGCCGTGGATCGTCAGGGCGTTCACGTCGTCGAACGCCACTCCGGTGCGGAGGGTCGCGGTGATGCCGCCCCGGTAGGTCGCGCGGGCGACGCTCCACTCGTCGACGCCGGTCGGGCCGAGGCTGCCCTTCGCGTCGAACTCGACGGGCTCCGCGACGGCGGCACCGGTCGCGGCCTGCACCACGGCCGCCGCGGCGGTGACGGTGTACCCGCCGACGTCGAGGACGCCTCCTCCGGCCGTCGCGACGTCGTACAGGCGGCCCTCGCGGGACGGGGTGCGGAAGGAGAAGGAGGCGTCGATGTGCACGACGTCGCCGATCGCGCCGTCGCGGACGAGCTCGAGCAGCGCGGCGGTCTGCGGGTGGAAGCGGTACATGTACGCCTCGACCAGCGGCAGACCCGCGCTGCGGGCGGCGTCGACCAGGGCCATCGCCGTGCCGTGGTTGACGGCGAGCGGCTTCTCGCAGAGCACGGCCTTGCCGGCCTCGAGCGCCTGCAGGACGAGCGCGGCGTGACCCGTGTGCACGGTGGAGATGTAGACCGCGGTGACCCGCGGGTCGGTGAGGACCGCGGCGTAGTCGCCGGCAGTCGCGTCCGTGAAGCCGTGCTCGACGGCCTCGGCGGCGAAGGCCGCGGCGCGCCCCGGGTCGGAGCTGCCCGCCGCGACGAGACGGGCGCCGCGGTCGCTCGCCGGCAGCTGGGAGAGGAACCGGCGCGCGATGCTGCCGGGGCCGAGCACGGCCCAGCCGGGTGCGGGAGTGGTCGGGGTGGAGTCGGTCATGGGGACCCTTTCGCGGCGTCGTCGGCGTGAACGTTCACGCACCACGCTAGGCGGGCGGGAGGGGTCGCGACAAGTGCGGCGCGTATCCTGCGCGTGAACGTTCACCACGAGACCGGGGGCGCTCCCCCGCTGCTCGAGCGGCCGGGCGGCCGGGCGGAGGGAGGGTCGCCGGGATCGCTTTCGATGCCGAGCGCCGTCTCAGTCTCGGCGAGCGACGGCCGCGGCCCGACCCGGAGGTCGCCGAGGGCGTCTTTCCGCAGGTCGCCGAGGGCGTCGTTCCGCCGGAACACGTCGCCGTCACGGACGGACGGAGCACACAGGCAGCGGCGCCTCTGAGCAGCTCGCCTTCGTCGGGTCGCCACGAGTACCGTCCCGGGTGGGGTGCCTCAGCGGGACTCTTCATCGGACGGGGTTGTCGGTACACTGCGAGCCGCGGGATCCCGCGGCTGTGGAGTTGCTCGCTTGATGGCGGCTTTCTCTGATCGCTCGATGGCGCCGTTCAGCTCCCGATGACGAGGACGCTGGCGGCGGCTTCGACGACGTCATCGGTGATCGTCTCGAGTTCGTTGATCTTGAGGACGCGGCTGATCTGGGGGAAGAGCCGCTCGAGGAGGCGGAAGTTCCCGCGGGTGATGCGTTCGATGGCGGCGACGGCTTGGGCGTCGGTGAAGTCGTCGGGGTTGAGGGTGCGTCCGAGGCGCTTCCAGTGTCGGTCGAGGACGAAGAGGAGTTCGTCTCGGCCGAGGGCGCGGTAGCGGTGGGAGAAGCCGAGGCGGCTGTAGAGCTGTGGGTAGTGGCGGAAGCGCTGGTCGATGCCGGGCATGCCGATCAGGATTATCGCGAGGTGGGTGCGGTCGTGTTCGTCGCGGAGCAGCTCGAGCGCGGTGGGCGTGAGCCGCTCGGCTTCGTCGACGATGAGCATCTCGACCCACCGAGTGGTGTCGCCGTTGTGCACGCCGGCGACCTTCCCGATCGTGCGGAGGTGCTCATCGATGCAGATGCCGAGGTGAGCCTGCCACTTGCCGATCTCCCGCATGAGGTCCTTGGGTCGCGACAGTACCTCGGGCGTGTAGAAGACGGTGCGGGAGCGATACGCGAGCGCGTTGTGTTTCGCGTCGTCCTCGCCGCGCGGGCCCCACGCGGTGAGGTAGGGCTCGAGGGTGTCCCAGTTCGCGTAGCGGCGGGCGGAGTTGGTCTTGCCGACTCCGGCGTCGCCGTGGCAGATGCCGATGGTGCGCTCCTTCTTCACCGCGTTCGCGAATTCGGCGAACCGGCGGTGTTCCTTGGTGACGATGAAGCTCTGGGTCATCACTCCTCCTCGTAGGTGCGGAGTCGTTTCTTGCGCGGGGTGGGGTCCGCGAGGTGGGGTTCTTCGCGGTGGGCGACGGTGGGGATGCGGTCGTTGATGGTGCGGCGGAGTTCGTGGCGGCGGGCGCGGCGGGCGGCTTCGATGTCGCGGAGGCTGAGGCGGATGTTGGGGTGGGCTTCGTCGACGGCGACGCAGATGAAGGTGTCTCGGTCGTAGACGCGGATCTCGGAGACGTCGCGGGGGTCGTAGCGGATGGTGACGGTGTGTCCGACGAACGGGGCGAGGGTGGGCGCGAGGTAGCGCTGACCCTGGAAGTGGATTCCGTCTCGTTGCACGGTGCGGTGGGTGGGCACGGTGAGCAGCAGGCCGTCGAGCTCGTCGAGGGTGTCGGGCATGCGGGGCATCCAGCCGTCCGCGACCCACGCGTCGCGCGGGGAGATACCGATCTCCTGGTGGGTGCGCTGGTTGTAGGTGGCGATGAAGGCGCCGATCGCCCGGTCCACGCCCGGGAGATCGAGCACGGGCTGCGGGCTTCGGTTCCCGGGGCCGAGGTGGCCGGGGAGGGTCGGGAGGACTTCGGTGTTGATGGTGCCGAAGAAGCGCTCGATCTTGCCGCGCCCCTGGGGTCGGCCGACGGTGGAGAAGATGAGCCGGAGGTGCAGCTCGACGGCGGTGCGCTCGAGGTGGTGGCTGGTGAAGTCGGAGCCGTGATCGACGTGCAGCACGTCGGGGATTCCGCACATCGCCCACGCGGGGTCGGTCTTGCGCCAGATCGCCTGGCGCAGCGCGAGGGCGGTGTTCAGTGATGAGGGTGCTCCGGTGAAGAGCATGTAGCCGCAGATCGCGCGGGAGTGATCATCCATGACGGTCGTCAGCCAGGGGCGGTCGGGCTTGCCGTTCGCTCCGACGATGAGGATGTCGAGTTCGGTGTGGTCGGCCTACCAGATCTGGTTCGGCCGTTCCGCGCGACGGCGGAACACCAGCTCGTGGCGGTCGCGATAGGAAGCCGGGCCCTCCAACGCGAGGGTGACGAGCCCGGGGTCGAGGGCCTGCACGATCTGACGGACCGTTGCGTAGCTCGGCGCCGGCCGGCCGTCGCGCAGGCACTCCTCGACGGTGAGGCGATGCAACGTCGCGATCGACGGACGAGGCCGGGTCAGGGAGAGCCGCTCGATGGCGGCGACGGTCGCCGGATCCGTGCGCCGACCGCCCTTGTCTGTCCTCGCAGTGTCGTCGAGCCCGGCGAGCCCGTCCCTCTTATAGAGCTGATGCCAGCGCTGCAGCGTCCGCGTGCCGATGCCGCTCTCGCGGGCGATGGCCGCGAGGGGGACCTGATCTTCGACGTGAAGTCGAAGGATCCGCCACCGCTCGAGGCCGTCCATCAGTCGCTACATCGCTGCGCTCTCGCGGGCTGCGTGGGCCTGCTGGTGGCGGTAGAGCGTCGCGCGACTCCACCCGACGAGACGAGCAGCGTCCTCAGCGGTGCGACCGCGCGCTCGCGCATCTGCGGCGATCGCGAGCTTGTCTGCGATCACGACCGGATCCGACAGAGGCCGGCCGAACCGGGTGCCGTTGGCGCGGGCGGCCGCGATGCCGGCGTTGACCCGTTCGACGATGAGTTCGCGCTCGTACTCCGCGAGCGTGGCGAGCATATTCAGCATCAGCCGGCCCGTTGACGTCGACGGATCGATGCCGTCCGAGATCGACCGGACCTGCACCCCGCGCTCGCGCAGCAGGTTCACCGTGTTCAGCACGTCGATCAGGGAGCGGCCGAGGCGGTCGACTCGCCAGACGACGACGGTGTCGCCGTCCTCGGCGTACTCGAGGAGCTTTTTCATTCCGGTCCGCTCGATCGCGGTCTTGCTCCCCGAGGTGACGTCCGCGAAGACGTCTCGTCTCTGCACGCCGACGGCGACGAGCGCGTCGAGCTGCAGCTGCGCGTCCTGACTCGACGTACTCACACGTGTATAACCCAGAAGCCTCACGACCTCATTCTGACTCGGAAACACCCTCCGCGTCCCCTCCTGAGACGAAACACGGCAAGACGGCTTTCCGAGACAGCCGACGTCCCGAGAATCCGGATCCGTCAAGCGTGGTGCGACCGCCGGAAGGCACGTCTCAAAAAGCTACTGTTTTCCGGTCATTCGAACCACGTATCAGACTCGTGCGATCACCAAAATCGGATGCGTCGGCCTCGAGCGAAGAGCCTGAATCATCTCATTCGACCGTGGTTCAATGTTTGGCCGCGGTTTCTTCCAAGGAAGAACCAGGCGACCGAACCGAGGAAGGGGGCGATGATGACTACGGCCACCCACATGGCCTTCAAGATTAGTTCGTTCGGTGAGCGAAGAATTTGCACGAGAGCGAGTATCGCAATCGCAACATAGGCGGCCCCAATGAGGGCAACCAGGATACTTGTGAGCAATGCCGACATGTCCATAGCCCGACCATACTCGCATCAAGTGCGTCTCGCATCCCCCACGAGACGGAGGGCCTCGCGCCTGAATGGGCAGTTGCGAGGCGCCTAATCCCGACGTACGGTGGAACCGAGGTTTCTAATGTGACCCGCTTTGACTGCGCGATGGCCTGCGTCACGAGACGCAATTTCATGCGTCGGTCGTATTATCAGACCAAACGATTCGGGGGAATCTATGAGAAAGTATCTTTCACTCATCGGCGCTGGGGCGATGGTCCTCGGCACAGCTCTCGCAGCAACACCTGCGTCCGCGGCAGTCAGTGAGACAGAGACGACCTACGTTCAGGAATGCGTCGATCAGGTCCAGTCGCTACAGGCGTCGGGTGAGGCGTCGGGCCTTACCGCCGAAGACTGCGTCGTTGAGACCACCACCACCGCGGGCGAGCCATACGTGGTGAGTGTCGAAGAGGCGAAGGCCGCCGACCTGCCCGCGGAGGAGAAGGACCGCCTCGTTGCCGCGGCTGCGGCCCAAGCGGTCACAGGCCGCCACTACAGCCAATTCACCAACGGAGCTGCCTACAGCCGTACGCAGAACGGTACTTGGTACTTCGACGGTACCTACTCGTGGGTCACTCAGGCTCGATACGGCTTCACTGGTTCACACAGTTGCTTCACGAATTACTCTGTGAATGTCACGGTCACTGGCGTCTCCTGCTCTGACACTGGAACGGAGACCGAACGGTACGTCGAGGACCAGTACCAGGTCCAGGCCGGTATCGTCACCTACGGCTACTCGATGAAGGCGACTCTTTTCGCAGACGGAAATATCTCCGAATTCGGGGCAACGACCGGCTGAAGGATGAAGTTGACTTTCGCTCTACGATGAAGGCTCTCTGTCTAGGACTCCGGTCCGCTCGGAGCGAAGGCGCTAACATCTGATTTTGGGGCTACCCGTGCTCCGACCGGGTAGCCCCAAATTGGCCCTTGGCTCTAATTGACGAACCGATCATCCTTCGTTCGACCCTGTCCGTCGAAACGTTATCGCCATATCGCGCTCTGACATCCCGTTTTCGCGCTGCTGAGAACCGATTTAGCTCTGAGATTTGGGTCGGTCGAAGTCAACCGAAACGACTCGGCCTTAGTCAGACGCGACACTCAACTCCGTCACAAGGTCGCTAGACAACGCGGCGATCCACAAGCTGTTGCGTTGAGGGGGTACTCCAGACGGTCACTCGATGCCGCCATGATGTGATCGCAGAACACCGCCACAAAGCGATCAACTCCACAGCGCTCGGTGTCGCGTCTGCGTGTACCGGTGAACGATCCCCATACGGGACAGCCGCTCGAGCGATGAGAACCGACATGGAACGTCTGCGAGATGCGACGAATCCGTTGGCGAGGGGCAACGCGCGTCGCGACGGCTGCGCTCCCGGGGTCATCGACGCCCTCGGGAGCTCAGTAGGCGTTCCAATCCGATGTCAACGCCAGCAGGACTGTCTTGTCCTCGCTGTCAGGATTGTGATCGAGCCAGGCGCGTAGACACCTCACAATCGCGTCGTAGTAGAAACCCTCGGGTTGGCCCCCTTCAAATGAGAGAACGATGGCATCGGCCGGCCAATCAGACTCCCTGCCGCCTCGTGAGCGCACCCGATAATCGCGCCCCTCCGCTCTGACGGTGGTCTCGAAGAAGTCCTCGCGCAGGTCCCACGCCGCTGAGTCATGAAAGAAACCGGAAGCCTCCCAGAGGTGACGAACCCAGTCGTCCCACAGCCCGACATCATCAGGAACACCGTTGCGGCGAACGTCCCGCTGCATACTGAGCAGCAACGTCTCCATGTCCAAGCCCGTGTAGGTGATCATCTCCGCCGTGAAGCTTGCAAGAGCGCGGTCTGCGACCTCAGCGGAATACAGCAAGCTCGTGCGCGAGTCCTCGGTCATGGCCACAGCCTGCACCGCGAACCGCAGCCCGTCCACAACCGTGGACCGAGACGACCATCCGTACCCGCCGCGCCTAGCGAGCTGGTGTCGGCGCAGCCTTAACCGCCCAGCGATCCCCGTACGGAACGCTGCGCTCGGCCCGTCTGGCCTTGCTCGTGCAGCGTCGTGCAGAGGATCATCTCGGAGGTGGCAGATGATTGGTACCGCGATCCTGGATGGGATGCCACGGACCGTGACGAGTTCGAACGTCGCCTCAGCCGAGCCCGACCGCACAACCGTCAGCAGTACCTCAAACTCAAGGCCATAGCCCTTCGTGACGCAGGCCTGATCGACGCCGCTCGATCCCTGCTCATCCGAGCAGTGGACTACCCTGAGCCGGATCTCGCCGTTGAACGCGCGCATAGTCGCGAGTTGCTAGGAAACATTGCTGTGCAGACCGGCGACGCGGAAGAGGCCCTGCACCAGTACCGGACGGTGATCGAGGAAAATCCGACCTTGAACGGCACATCGGGGTCGATACCCATCGCCGCCGCCGAGGTGCTCCTTACCCGGAGAGGTCCAGGAGACGTCGAGGAGGCCATCGCCCACCTCGACTCGTGGCCGGCCGAGGTCGGCTTCCAACTCTCGTCCGAGATTTTCCGGTGGCATCTAGCACGCATCAGCGCGGCCACGATCAAGCGCGACGTCGACGCCGTACGAGAGTCTGCACGCGCTGCTCTGCAACTGGTCGAGGCCCCACCTCAATTCCGGTTCCACCCGACCGTCGGCCTCGTTCACACGGACCGCAAGACGCTGCGCCAGCTGCGTCGCTGGGCGAGGTGAACCCAAGCCACCTGCTCCAACAGCAGAGGATGCTCTCAGCATCTCTCTAAGCCATCCCCTAACGGGACGACCCAAGTCCGATCTAAGGTCAGTAGGCGACGTCAGCGGGCGCTGGCTTCCCGACTCGGCTGTGATCGGGCCGACGGGCTCGGTAGGAAGATCCGGCCAGGAGGACACCTGCAGTCACAGCAGCTAGCGACGTGGCGACGCCGGTAAAGGGCAAGGTGTCCGCGACATCCCACGGGAGAAAGAACGCTCCAGGGTCGGTGAGGGGGTTGATGACCATGAGGAGCCCAACACCAATCAGCGTGACGGGTCGTCCTGGCGAGAGTACGAAGGCGCCGAATATCACGAGCGGGAAGGCGACGGCCCAGACGATCGTTGTGGCGATCCACGTGAAGTCTGACTGTGTGGCGCTGTAGCAACCCTCGTTCAGGCCACCGAGGCACGAGCTCCAGTGCACCAGGAACGCGGCGGCACCAGCAGCCCCGAGCAAGGCGATTGTCCATCCAACCAACTGGCCTGACGTCGCGAGTCGCTTCATGGGCTCAACATAGAACTCGAAGGTGAACCTGAGCTAGATCCACACGGTCGAAGCGAAGGCCACCGCCCCCTCGCCCCGATGAACGATCTCCATACGGAACAAGCGGTCGTTCGACCGTGCCGTGGGCTGCTCAACCGATGATCATGGCGGTACGCAGAGCGAGAACCCAGCTGGTGACGGCGCCGACCACGCCCAAGGCGAGCAACAGCCACCTCCATCGAGCGTGAGAGCGCCTGCTGGCGCGCATCGCTACGACCAGGAGAACAAGGGTCGCGAGGGCGACAGAGCACAGAGCCGGCCACGCGACGTCAAACCCCGTGCACTGAGGCGGAAGGGACTCGTTGCACGCGAACGTGAATCCGTCGAGGAAGACGCCCGCAACGAGCGCGAGGAAAGTGACGGCGCCCGCGATCACGGCCGAAGTCTTGAGCGACAGTGTCTGCACACCATCACTCTCGGACCAACGCGTGAACGGCAGGAGCGCACTGGACCATCCGGGTCGGATCTGTCCCGGTGAACGATCCCCATACGGGATGGCTGTGGATTGTGCCGTCGGTGGAGATACTCCGTGACGCAGAGTATGTTTCGGGAATGGAAGAGATACGGGAGCCGCGGGTGTGGATCATGACGGTCCTGGCCGACGGACGAGCGCACGGCTACGGCATCGTCTCGGCGGTGCGCGAGCTCTCCGACGGCGCGATGACGATAAAGATCCCGACCCTCTACGCCGCCCTGGACCGCCTCGAGCGCCAGGGCCTTGTCGCCGCGGACGGTGACGAGGAGGTCAACGGGCGTCGGCGCCGATACTTCCGGCTGACCGACGCCGGTGCCGCTCGTCTCGCGGTCGACGCTGAACGCCTGGCGCAGCTCGAGCGCGCCGCGTCCAGCGCCGCGCGCCGCCTCGGCAGGATCGCGCCGGCATGAGCGGGTCCGACCTCAACGGCTACCGGCGGGCGCTGCGCTGGTACCCGGCAGCATGGCGAGAAGCTAACGCTGAAAGCGTGGTCGGCGCTTTCCTCGACCGGGACGACGCGACCGGAGCAACCGGACCGACACCACGTGACCGGGCCGAGCTCGCCCAAGCCGGCATCCGCGAGACCCTCACCGCCACGAGTCGGCCCGGCCGACGCGCCGGCAGCGCGATAGGCATCGCGTTTGTCCTCGCCGCCTGGTCCTACGGATCTGTTGTCATTGAGGTCGGCGGGCGGGCCATGACCCTCGCGAGCGGCGGCAACGTCGACGCCATGGGACGCAGCTACGGAGCCCCCGTCCTCCTCGCGGCGGCACTCGTCGCTCTCGCCTGGCTGTGCACAGCCATCACCGCATCGCGGCGCGGCCGACCACTCCTCGTCGGCGTCATCGGACTCTGCGGTCTCGCAGCCGCGTGGACCACCTTCCACCTGTCGTGGTCGAGCCTCGTCCCGCCGCTCGAGCTCGGATCACCCCTCCTCACGATGGGGGTACTCAGCGTCACGGCTCTAGCGGCACCAGTCCTCGCCACCGTCTCGGCAGTGCGCGCCGGACTCCTCCAGAAGCCTGCGTCTTGGATCATCGGCGTGGCCGCCGCAGTCCATGTCGCCGGCGCGGCGCTTCTTGCGGCGCTCGACCACCCGCTCACCGTCCCGGAGGTCCTTCTCGTCGTCGTGTGCGCACTTTTGACGCCGGCATACCTCGCTGTCACCGGCGTCGGCTTCGTATTCCTGAGCACAGGCACCACTCGTCAGCGGCGAGCATCACGACAAAGCGCCCGCACTACCCCCTAAGCGGCAGGGTCGACGCAACTGCTGTGTTCAGCGACCGGTGACCCATCCCCATATGGGACGCGACGCTGGGAACGTCGAGGAGGATGGCTGTTATGCCAGTCGTCTTCGATGGAACCGTGTGGACGCACTACTCCCAGCTGCAACTCACAACCGGCGCTGCGTCGGTTGAGGATCCTCGTGATGCGTTCGACGGACAAGAGAATGGGCTGTGCGGAGCGAGTTTGCCCGGCGCCCTCTTCATGCGGACAGGTATCCACACCGGGTACGTACAGGTTCGAGTCAGCACGTTGGACACAGCGCCTGAGCTCGGCTTGTGGGAGGAGATCGTCGAGGCGAGCTTCCAGCCCGAAGGACCGGATGCGGTGCTTAGCGGATGGTCTGGGGACTCCGCCGCGTCGTTCCAGCTCACGGCGTCCGCCTATCGGGCCCGGTGGTGCGCTTCCGGCATGGAAGAGGGCCGGCGACAAGATGTCGCCGACGAAGCGCATCCGGCGCCTGACCGGTACGCGCTGTATCTGTGGCCGGCGCCTGCCTCGGCGGACGCGGTAGTGCGGCGAACCTCGGCAATTGCCGCGTACTGGCACAACGACGCCTCTCCGCGCAGCTAGCTTCACCAGGGCGATCGCTCGTTCGGTGAACGATCTCCAGCAGCGATGCGGGTGAGAGCGGCACACCTAGACTCCTGCGCATGACTGCTTCGTCATCCGTGGACGTGTCGCGGCGCCGACGTCGTCCGGCTCGTCGCCGCCTGTCCTTCTTCGGCGTCTTGGGTGAGCTGCTGATGACCGCAGGGGTGCTCGTTCTGCTGTTCCTCGCCTGGCAGCTGTGGTGGAACGATGCGGTGATCGCAGGGCGGCAGGAAGATCAAGCGGCCGAGCTGCGCCAGAGCTGGGGCGATGACGCGCCGTCCGCGGAGGCGCCGTCCGAGCCGACCGCTGAGCCGGCCGTCCCCGGTGACCCGGTGATCGCGCCGGTCGCAGCTCTGGACACCACGTTCGGCAACCTCTACATCCCCCGGTACGGCGAGGGGTGGGTGCGCACGATCGCTGAGGGCGTCGACGCGGAGAACGTGCTCGACGTGGGCAGCATCGGCCACTACCCGGGAACGCAGATGCCCGGCGAAATGGGGAACTTCGCGATCGCGGCGCACCGCTCCGCCGCCGGCGGAGGAATGCACCTCATCGATGAGCTGCAACTAGGTGACGCGATCTACATCGAGACCGCCGACGGCTGGTACACCTATCGGTTCCGGAACCTCGAATACGTGCAGCCCTCCGAAGTGCAGGTCATCGATCCGGTCCCCTGGACGAGCGACGTCGTTCCGACGGATCGTCTGATCACGATGACGAGCTGCAATCCGCTGCTGTCGACCGCGGAGCGGATCATCGCCTACGGCGTCTTCGAGTCGTGGCAGCCCCGCTCCGCAGGAGCGCCTGCCGAACTCGCTTCTTCCCTCGCGACCTGACGTCCGGCGTCGGCGCTGGCACCGCGACGAGGGCGGCGAGCCGGTTTCATGCTGCGGCAGACGTTTGCGGGTCGGGTGGACATG